>DASRHD010000270.1:0-11820 GCA_035650695.1 Opitutaceae bacterium | reverse complement strand
TTCATCGACGTGCAGCGGAGCATGTGGGGCTGGAAAGGCGACGTGTTCTGACCGGTCGGCCGGGCCGGTGCGTGCGTCACAGCTCGGTGTATTTTTCCGAGCGGCCGCGGGCCTTCTCCACCGGATATTTCCGGGCGTTGGCCGCCATCTTGGCCTCGACCGCTGCCGCCACGTCGAGGCCGGTGATATTGGCGAACTCCAGCGCATAAATGACCACGTCGGCCAGCTCCTCTTCAATTTTTTGGCGTTTGGCCGCTTCGCGCGCGATGCCGTGCGACTGCTCCGGCGTGGCCCAGAGAAAATGCTCCATCAGCTCGGCCGCCTCGGCCGCCAATGCCATGCTGAGGTTTTTCGGCGCGTGAAATTGCTCCCAGTCGCGCTCGCGGGCGAAGGCCAGCACGCGGGCCTTGGTCTCGGCAAAAGTCGTCGTCGCATCGGTCATTGCATTCATGCGGATGAAGCTGGCTCGCCTCCGGCCGTCGCGCAATCCCTCCCGCGTCGGAAAAAAAACTTGGCACTGCAGCTGCTTTATGCATCTTGACTCGTCTCCGATGAACCGGATTTACCAACACATCTCGCGCGGCATGGCCGGCACTTCGCTTACGAAGGCCCACCATGCGATTTGTCGCGCCGAGATGCGCCCGGTCGTCGGCCAGTGCCAGTGGAATAAATCCGCCCGCACGGGCTGCTTGGCCTAAGACCTCCGTTTTTAACGGGAAAAGGTCAGCCAAGAGACCCGGCGGTCCCCTCCGAGGCCGTTACGGCTTTCCCTTTTTCCACGAATTTCCCATGCACACCATCGTCCGTCCCACCAACTCAACCAGCCCGCCCCGCCGCGCTCCCGCGGCGGCGGACACGGCTGAACGTTTCCGGAAGCCGCGTTACGACTTCCTCGATCTGCCCGACGCCCTCAAGCTCACGGTCTTCGTGCCGGGAGTGGAGGCTGCTGGCGTGGACGTCACCACCCGGGGTCCCGACCTCACTATCACGGCGCGAAAGACTCATTTTGTACGCGTCAACTTCGCCGCGCTGCACCTGGAAAACGCCCAGCGCGACTACCAGCTCCGGCTCCGCCTGGGGCGCGGCTTCGACTACGCCGGCCTCGAGGCCGAAATCGCCGACGGCGTGCTGGCCATCAGCCTGCCCAAGAAGCCGGCGGCCATCGCCTCGGCCCACTTTTGTTCTCCCGCGGTGGCCTGAAATTCCATTTCAGAGCTGTTAAATTTGTGCCGATAAATTCGCAGTGACCGACCAACCCATGCGCTCCCTCCATCATCTCCTCCGCCTGGGCCGTGACCCCGCGCATCCCGGCGCGGAGATCATCAGCGTCGCCTCTCGCCGGGACGTGGAGTGGAACCGGCCTATTTTCAAGGCGCCGACGCTGCCCACCCCGCGACAGTTGGGCACCGAGGTTCCCTTCTCCGCCCATTTTCGCGGCAGCCCGCGCCTGCACTGACCCGTCGGCTGTGGCCGGTCATTCCGGCACGAGCCACCGCGCCGTCGCGCCCGCACCCGGTGCCTGCGCCAGCGCCTCAGCCAGCTGCGGCAGAAACCCCTCTGTGAGACGGTCAAACTGCCAGGGCGGATTCAGGATCACCAGCCCGCTGCCGCGCATTTTCAGGCCGGACGCCTCGCCTCCCACCGCCAGCTCCAGGACCAGCGTGGGCGGCAGCCTCGACGCCGTCAGCCCGGCGAAAAGTTCGTCCGTTCGCGCCCGCTCGGTCAACGGATACCACAATGCAAAAATGCCGGCAGGCAGGCGCTGCAAGCCCTCGCCCAGGGCCGCCGTGATGAGTGCAAACTCGTCCTGGGCTTCGAATGCAGGATCGATCAGCACCAGCGCCCGCCGCTCCGGCGGCGGCAGCATGGCCCGCAGCGCCGTATAGCCGTCCACTGCCTGCACGCTCACCCGCCGGACACCGCTGAATTCCGCCCGCAACGCCGCGCACTCCTCCGGATGCTTTTCGCAAAAAGCCAGCCGGTCCTGCGGGCGGGCCAGCAGTTGCGCCAGCCTCGGCGAACCGGGATAAAATTGCGGGGCGGGCGGCACGTCGCCGTTCTGCCGGTTGAACTCGCGCACCAACCCAATGTAATCCGCCAGGGCCGGCGGCGGCGCCGGCAGCTTCCACAGCCGGCCGATGCCGTCGGGCCATTCCGGCCGGCGCGCCAAGGTGTCGCCGCGCGCCGCGGCGGCGAGGTCGTAGCGTCCGCGCCCGGCGTGGGTATCGAGATAAAGAAACCCGGCGGCTTTCCTTTGCAGCGCCCGGATGAGATGCACGAGCAGCGCGTGCTTGAAAACGTCGGCAAAATTGCCCGCGTGAAAAGCGTGGCGGTAGTTCACGCGAGAACCGGCACCTTGATCACCGTCTTGCGCACCACCGCCGGCTCCGCCCCGATGCGAAGCGACGGCAGATGCGCATCCTTCGGAAAAAACACGGCGGCCTCGCCCGCCCCGATCCGCAGCACCGAGCCGGCGCCGAACGGCTGGTAAAAAATCAAATCCTTTGCCGGCGTCAGGTCCTCGGCCACGCTCAGCCGCGCCGCGTCCGCCACTTCCATCAATTCCTCGCCCGCCACGACCAGTTGCACGTCGATAAAGGCTCGATGCGATTCCCACCGGCCCTCCGTACGCGCCTTCGTCGCATAAGCCTGCTCCAGGGCGAACGCCCCGCCGGCCAGTTCCATGCGGTTCGTCATTCCCGCGGCCAGCCCGCTGATCCGCGCCGCCGCCACGCTGCCCGGACGCAGCACTTCCGCCGCGTAGGTCAAGGCTGCCGCAAAGTGCTCCGGCCGCGCCAGCTGCATCCGCACCGTTTCCAAGTTGCCAAAAATCGCCATGCCGCCATTTCAGCCGCCGCGCGCCACGCTGGCAAGCCCCGCCGGCCTTGCCTTTCCCGTTCGCCTGGCTCAACTTCGGCTCTCCATGAAAAAGATCACCTCGCTTCTACTTTGTCTGCTGCTCGGCCCCGCCGCCCTCCTGGCCGGCAGTTTTGAAGGCACCGTCCGCCTGTCGATGAAAACCCCCAAGCAGGAAAAGCCTATGTTGATCGATTACTCGATGAAGGAAGGCTTTCTTCGCACCGATATCACCCTCACCGAGGGACGGGAAAAGGGCAAAACCGTGACTTCGATCTGGGATCTGAACAAGCATGAGATGACCACCCTCATTCCCGACCAGAAAATGTACATGGTGATGAAGACCCAGGACCTCATGACCGTGGCGCAGAAAGAAACCCCAAACGTGGAAATCGAAAAAACCGGCGATACGGAAAAAATCCTCGGTTATGAAACCACCAAGTACTTGATCAAGGACAAGGACCACAACATGACCAGCGAAGTCTGGGCGGCGGAAGGCCTGGGTACCTTCATGATGGGCCGCAACAGTCCGATGGGAGGAAAAAGCGGTGGGCTCAGTCCGGTGGAAAAAGAGCTGATGGCGCGCGGCTTTTTCCCCTTGCGCATGATCAATCACGACGCCAACGGCACGGAGGTGGTCCGCATGGAAGCCGTTGCGATCGACAAGAAGAGCCTGGGGGACGACATGTTCGCCCCGCCGGCCGACTATCGTCGTTTTGACATGGGCAGCCTCTTCGGCGGTTTTGGAGGCCACTGATAGGATCGCTCTCCCTTTCTTTCCGCCGGCCGGCCGATGCCTGCCGGCGTTTTTTTGCCCAGCCGGCCACCGGCGGTTAAAAGTTTGTTTGCCGGCGCCACCGTCCGCTTCTTGCCTGTGACTATGGCTGGTAGCGTTCTCCGCATCCTTTCCGATCTCCATCTCGATGATCGTGGCTGTCGTGTACGCGAACTGAAGCAGCTCTTGCCGCTCTTTGAGGGAGTGGAAACGGTCGTGTTCAATGGCGACAGTCTCGACACCCGGCCCGGTCCCGCCCATCTGCCCGCGGCCAAGCTCGCCGCCATGAATGCCGCCAATCTCGAGCGCCGCGCGGCTTTTTTTGATTTTCTGGGCCGCCATGCGCCGCCCGGAACGGTCCTCACCGGCAATCACGATCCCGACATTTCGAGCCAGCATGCCCTTGATCTCGCCCGCGGAAAGGTTTTTGTCACCCATGGTGACGTTTTCTTTGATGATATCGTTCCTTGGAGCCGGGACATTGCCTTCATCCGCGCCCAAGTTGCCCGCGAATTTGCCACCCTCTCTCCCGCCCGGCGTGCGGATTTGCCGCATCGCCTGATGGTATTTCGGCGAATCTGCGCCCGTGTGCCACAGCGCAAACACCATACCGGATGCCATCCGGTCCGCTACGTCCTCGGCGTGATGGCGGACGTCGCCTGGCCGACCCGCACCTTTGCCGTGCTGCGCGCCTGGCGCGAAGCTCCCCGCCGGGCGACGGCCTTGCTCCTGGCCCACCGGCCGCACGCGCGGTTCCTCATCATGGGCCACACCCATCGGCACGGTTTTGCCCGTCCGCCCGGGGGACTCGTGGTCATCAACACCGGCTCGTTCTGCACCCCGGCCCGCCCTTGCACGGTCGATCTCAGCCCCGACCGCCTGACCCTGCGCCGTGTCGTGGCCCGCCACGGCGCCTTTCACGCCGGTCCGCCTGTCGCCACATTTGCCCTCGCTCCGGACAGAGCTACGGAAAAAATAACCTCATGAGCACCGAATTCGGCTGGTGGGCGCGCGACGCCGACGGCAACAAATTCCAGATCTGCGCCGATTTTCACGGCGGAAATGTCAGCTGGCGTTGCAAGTCCGGCCATCACCAATCCTGGCAACCCTATCCGCCCAACGACGATGATTGGGAAAAACTGTTTGCCGAGGCGGCCCGCCGACTGCCGCGCCGTCTGCTTTCGCAAAAACAGTTCGACGAACTCAAGCGCGCCCGTCCGGAGTGAATCGGCGGACGATCCCGGCCTATCCCGCCATTTTTGCCTCCGCCAGGCCCCAGATCAACCGGAAGGCCGGCGCAAAATCCTCCGGTTGGGCCTGCGTCCAGGCGGTGATTTCCCCGGGAGTGAACCAGCCGCCGCTTTCGATCTCCTCCGCGTTGAGCGCGAACGGCCCGTCGCCGCGCAGGCGGTAGACCCAGACAAACTCCTCGCCGGTCTCGACGCATGCTTCCACCCGGAACCACCGCTCCGGCGGCACGGCAGTCCGCCAGCCCAGCTCCTCGCCGAGCTCGCGCACCGCCGCGGCATCGTAATCTTCACCGGCGTCGAGATGGCCGGAGGATGATGAATCCCATTTTCCCGGCGACATGTCCTTTTTCATCGAGCGTTTTTGCAGAAAAACCCGGCCGGCGCGGTCAAAAACCAGGACGTGGACCGCACGGTGCCGCAACCGGCGCGCGTGCACCTCGCGCCGGGAGGCGCGCCCCACGACCTCGTCGCGCTCGTTTACCACGTCGAAGAATTCTTCACCCACGCGTTTCCTTTACTTTCGCGGTCATTCGTTCATTCGTGACGGTTTTAACGAAAAAGCCATGCCGAAAATTGACGTCAGCAAAGTCGCCGAAATTTTGAAGAAAAACCAGATCGAGCCCGCCGTCCTCCGCCGGGTGATCGAGGAGCTGAATCTGGCCGTCCAGCCCGATCCGGGCGAGGAGGAAAAGCCGCCGCCGGTGAAAAAGCAGTTCGTCCTGCTCGTCTCCGATCCTGACGGCAGGCTGCCGAAGCATGATTTCGCCGGATGGGCGCTGCAAATTCCCGAAAACGAAAGCCCGCTCACCACCGCGGAACGCATCTTCAAGGCCGCCTACGAATTCAATGCCACCAAAAAGGGCCGCCTGCTTCCGGTCAAAACCGTCGGCGAGGCGATCGAGAACGTGCCGGCCAAACATTTCAAGGACGCCGAACTCTGGGTGAAAACCAAGACGCCCGTCCTCATGCTCAAGACCGACAACGAGATTCCGCGGGAATAAGGGCCGGCCGGCGCCGGTTCAGGTCTTTGGCGGAATGTCCTGCAGCAGTCTTTTCTCGATTTCGGCCAGCTGAGCCCTGCCCTGGAGATACGCAACGACGCCGGAAACCTGCCAACGAAGAGCAAGCAGCACCGCCCAGGCCAGCATCCCCGCCCATCGGCCTAGATAGGTCGTGACAACCGAGGCCCCGCACGTCGCAAAGACGAGCGAAAGCACCGTGACCAAAAGCAGTGAGCCGTAGCGGATTTCCGGCTTATGCCATCCCAAGGGGAGATTGGCCGGATTGTTCACGACCCAAAAAACGCAGCCATGCCTCCATTTTCCGATCTGATACGCCAGGAGACCGGCGACGAGGCCGAGGACAAAAAGCATGCTGAATGACTAGCGGCCGACTCCCGCGGCCTCCAGCCCGAACGCCTCCGGTTCGAAACCGCGCGCCTTGAGCCCGGCGGCGAGGGCGGCGAGGTCGAGTTGCGCGCCGGGCAAGACGCCGTTGGCGTGAAACCAGCCTTGGTTCATTTCCAGCGCGAATTGCAGCTCTTTGCTCCGCGAGGCCACGGTGGTCTCGTCGAAAGGCTGCATTTGATAAACCTCCTGGAGCTTGCCGGTGCGGTCGAAAAAGCCGATGTCGAGCGGTGTGGGAGTGTTGTGCATCCAGAAGCTCATCGCCTGCGGTTGGGTATAGACGAAGAGCATGCCTTCGTCGGGAGCGAGATCACGGCGGTCCATCAGGCCGTGCTCCATCTCCGGTTCGGTGACGGCCAGCTGCATCTGCACCCGGCGGTCGCCGACCTTGATGGTGAAGTAATCATTGACCGTCTTGACCGCGACCGGCGCGGCCGGCGGCTGGCCGCTCCCGCAGGCGGAGACAAATAGCAGGGTAAGGCTGAGCAGGAGCAGGCGGGAAATCTTCATTTTTGCGATGGCACCCGTGGCTAAACAGGCTCAGCGTTCGATTCAATCTTCTTATCGCGATTTCCATGCCCGTCCCGCTGCTCTACGCCGACACCTCGCATAGCGCCGACCAGCTTTATTTCTGCCGCCTCTACGTACCGGACCCGTTCATCGCCTTTGCCGTTAGCGGGAAAAAATACGGGGTCTTCAACCGCCTCGAGTTCGGCCGGGCGCGAAAGGAGTCAGCGCTCGACGTCGTGCTGCCGCTCGAACCACTGCTGGATCAGGCGAAGTCCCGCTGGCCCGGCCGCAAGCCCGGCCCGGCCGAGATCATCGCCCTTCTCGCGGCGGAACACCGGTTTGACGAACTGGTCGTGCCGGAGGAGTTTCCCGCCGGGCTGGCCGACCGGCTCCGCGCCCATGGCCTGGCCGTGACAGTGGCGGAGGGGGCGTTTTTTCCCGAGCGCGAAATCAAGACCGCCGCCGAGGCCGCCGCCGTGCGGGAGGGAAACCGTTGCGCCGCTGCCGGCATCGCCGCGGCCGAGCGTATCCTCCGGGCAAGCCGGATCCGGGGCGGCCGGCTTTTCTGGCGCGGCTCAGTCCTGACCTCCGAGCGGCTCAAGGTCGCGATCGAGACCGCCTGCCTCGAGGCCGGAGCCATTTCGCTCGACACCATCGCCGCGGGCGGCGACCAGGCCTGCGACCCGCATGCACGCGGCACCGGCCCGCTCCGGCCGGGCGAGCTCATTATTGTCGATGTTTTTCCCCGGGTGAACCGGACCGGCTACCACGGCGATATGACGCGCACCTTTCTCAAAGGCCGTGCCAGCGAGGCACAGCGCGCGCTCGTCGCAGCCGTGCGGTCCGCGCAGAAGCTCGCCCTCCGGCACATCCGCGCCGGCGTGCCCGGCCGTGACGTCCATGGCCAGGTGGTCGCCCACTTTGAGTCGCTCGGCTATAAAACCGGCCAGGACGCCGGGGGCTCGACCGGCTTTTTCCACGGCACCGGCCATGGCCTCGGGCTGGAGGTGCACGAGCCGCCGCGCATCGGCGTGACCGTGGAAACGCCGCTCAAGGCCGGCGCCGTCGTCACGGTCGAGCCCGGCCTTTATTATCCCGGACTGGGTGCCTGCCGGATCGAGGACGTGGTTCAGGTGACCGCCGCCGCGCCGAAAATGCTTTCCCGCTATGCCTATGAATGGGAGTTGCGCTGAGCCGCAGGAGGGAGCGACCGATCCGGCCAACCGCGTTTTTCCTCCCCAAAGAAAATGGAAATGTAATCTAATCCGGCCAAAGCGGACTGGCCTCCACAATTTTTTACCGTCAAGCTGCACCTTTCCATGGCCATCACACCTGAGCAGACTCACGCCCTCCTGAAAAAAATCTCCGCGCTGCGCCTTCTTGTCATCGGCGACGTGATGCTGGATCACTACATCTGGGGCGATGCCACCCGCATTTCTCCGGAGGCGCCGGTACCAGTGGTGGATGTGGTGCGCGACACCTATGCGGCGGGCGGCGCGGCCAACGTCGCCCTCAATATTGCCGAACTGGGGGCCCATGCGGTGGTCGCCGGCTGCATCGCCAGTGACGAAGCGGGCCGAAAGCTGCAGCAACTTCTCCATGACCGCGAGGTGCAGACCCTGGCCGCGCCCAGCGCCGGCGGCACCATCGTCAAGACCCGTGTCCTGGTGCAGCATCAGCAGCTTTGCCGCCTCGATCGCGAGGCGCCGCCCTCGGTCTACGCCGTTTCCAACAATACCCTTTTCGACACCGTGCTCGCCGACGCCATGCGCGCGGCCGACGCCATCGTGCTGTCCGATTATGCCAAGGGCATGCTCGACGACGCTCTGGTTGAAAAAGTTTTTCGCGCCGCGCGAGCCGCGGGCAAATTCATCGCCCTTGACCCGAAGCCGAAGCGCCGCCTCGCCTTCCATGACCTTGACCTGATCACGCCCAATAAAAAAGAGTCGTTCCAGCTCGCCGGCCTTGAGCCTGATCCGCACCAGCCCTTCCCCGCCGAGGAGATTTGCGCCCGCCTGCATGAACTCTACCGCACCCGCCACCTCGTCATCACCCTCGGCGAGGACGGAATGCTGCTGAGCGAAGGCGGCCGCGTCCTCAGCCGGATTCCCACCGCCGCGCGCGAAGTCTATGACGTTTCCGGCGCCGGCGATACTGCGCTCGCCGCCCTGGTCCTCGCCCTCTGTGCCGGCAGTGACCTCCAGACCGCGGCGCACTTCGCCAACGCTGCCGCCGGCGTGGTCATCGGCAAGCTCGGCACCGCCACGGTCACGCCGCAGGAACTGCTCGCCTACGTCTGATTCCGGCCGTGAATCGCGCGCTTTTCCTCGACCGCGACGGCACCCTCATTGTCGACAAGGTCTATCTGGCCGATCCCGCCGGGGTGGAGCTCATTCCCGGCGCCACCGAAGGCCTGCGGCGAGCCCGCGCCCTAGGCTACAGGCTTTTCCTTTTCACCAACCAGTCCGGCATCGGCCGTGGTCTTCACACCATCGCCGACACCCATCGCGTCAACGCCCGGATGGAGGAGCTGCTCGGCCTGCCGCCGCCCGTCTTTGACGCCATCTGCATCGCCCCCGAGGCGCCCGGCCAGCCGGTGGTTTATCGCAAGCCTTCGCCGAAGTTCATTCTCGAAATGATCGAGCTCCACGCCCTCGATCCGGCGCACTGCTGGATGGTGGGAGATTCCGCCGCCGATATCGGCGCCGCCCATGCCGCCGGTATCCGCGCCGTCGCGGTGCGGACGGGCAAGGTTGCCCCTGATACCCTGCTCGAGGTGGTGGAAAAAAAGGTGCCGGTCTTTGCCGATTTCGCAGCCTTTGCCGCCACCCTGCGGTGACATGACGCCACCGCCGGCGCCAGGAAGCTTGCGCCGGCCTTCGCAATCCGGCCGTCTTCTGTTAAATCTTTTCCATGCCCGAACTCGCTGAAGTCGAATATTTCCGCAAGCGATGGAATCCCGGCCTCGGCCAAACCGTCCGCGCCGTGCTGGTCCACGAGCGGGCCAAGGTATTTCGCGGCACCGACACCGCGACGCTGCGCGCCGGCCTGACCGGCGCCATCCTGCTTTCCTCGGCGGCCGCGGCCAAACAGATGCTGTTTCGCTTCCGCCGCAAAAACAACCGCGTCTGGCTTGGCGTCCACCTCGGCATGACCGGCGAACTGCGCGCCGAGGCCGCCGGCTATGCGCCAAAAAAGCACGACCATCTCGTGCTCCGCACCGATCGTTGCGCCCTCGTCTTCACCGACCCGCGCACCTTCGGCAAAATCGATTTCGCCACCGGTGACGACCCGCCCGCGTGGTGGACGCGCCTCGCCCCGCCCATTCTTTCCGAGGCCTTCACGGTGGAGGTGGTGGAGGTGTTTTTGCGCCGCCGCGCCCGCGCGCCGATCAAGGCCGTGCTGCTCATGCAGGAACGCTTTCCCGGCATCGGCAACTGGATGGCCGACGAGGTGCTCTGGCGCGCCGCCATCCATCCCAAAAAGCTCGCCGGCCGCCTCACACCCACGGAGGTGCGCGTCCTCCACCGCGAGCTGCGCTGGGTTTGCCGCCAGGCGCTCGCCACTGTCGGCCGCAACCTCGCCAATCCGCCCAAAACCTGGCTCTTTCCTCATCGCTGGGAAGACGGCGGCCTTTGTCCGAAAACCAACCAGCCGCTGGTCCGCGCGCAGATCGGCGGCCGCACCACCTGCTGGTCGCCTGCCCGGCAAAAGCTCCGCTGACATGGCCGCGAAAAAAATCCGTTTGGACGAACTCCTTGTGGCCCGCGGACTCGCTCCCACCCGTGCCCAGGCCAAGGCGCTCATCCTTGCCGGCCGGGTGCGCCACGGCACCGAACGGCTGGACAAGGCCGGACGCGAACTGCCCCCGGATTTCGATCTGACGCTGGAACAGCCGCCACGCTTTGTCAGCCGAGGCGGGGAGAAGCTGGCCGCCTTCCTGGAAAAGTTTTCCGTCGACCTGCGCGGCGCGCACGTGCTTGACGTCGGCGCCTCGACCGGCGGGTTCACCGACTGCGTTCTTCAGGCCGGCGCGGCGGATGTGACCTGCGTCGACGTCGGCCGCGCCCAGCTTCACGCCAAACTCCGCGCCGATCCGCGCGTGACAAACCTCGAGCAAGTCAACGCCCGCCATCTCAGCGCCGGCGACCTGCCACGCACCGACTACGACGCGGTGGTGATGGACCTCTCTTTTATCTCGCTCAAAAGCGTATTGCCGCCGGTCTGGGCCTTTCTCCGACCGGGTGGCGTGCTGGTCGCCCTGGTTAAACCTCAGTTCGAGGCCGGCAAGGCCGAGGCGGACCGGGGCCGCGGCGTGATTCGCGACGCGGCGGTGCGGCAGGCCGCGCTCGACGGGGTGCGCGTCTTTGCCCTGGCGGAACTGCCTGCCGCGCAGCTGGTCGGTGAACTCGAGTCGCCGGTGGCCGGCGCGGAGGGCAATCGCGAATTTTTGCTCGGACTGAAAAAATCTTCGCCGTGAAATCCGCCACCGGCGTTCACTCGCCGTCCCCCGGCCCGCGATTCTTATTTGGCTTTAGTGAAAATTAGTGTGCATTAGCGGTTAAACATATGCCCATCCGCAAAATCGCCTTCGTCGTCAACGAGCAGAAGAACGGCGCAGCCGAGCTGACGCAGTTGCTGATGGAAATCGCGCGAAAAGGCGGCGCGGAAATGAAGCGTACGGCCACCTTCCCGATTCCGGCCGGTTATCTCGACGGGTACGATGCCTGTTGCGTCATCGGCGGCGATGGCACGCTGCTCAGCGTGGTGCGGGAATCGGCCCATGCCCAGGTCCCGATCATCGGGGTGAACCGTGGCAGCCTCGGCTTTCTCACCACCTTCTCCGCCGAGGAAGCGCGGGCGCAGCTCCCCGCCCTGCTCGCCGGCGAATACCAGCTGGCCTGGCGCTCCCTGCTCGACTGCTCGACCGAGGCCCACCCGCACGAACTCGCCCTCAACGACGTTCTGATCAAGGACGAGATCAATTCCCGCCTCGGCCGCCTCGAGGTCTTCGCCGGCGAGG
>DASRHD010000269.1:0-8814 GCA_035650695.1 Opitutaceae bacterium | reverse complement strand
CGATCATCAACCTCGGATCGATGTCCGGCCTCATCCCGCTTTCCCGGGTCTTCACCTATTCCGCGAGCAAGGCGGCGGTGCACAATCTGACCAAAAATCTTGCCCGGGAATGGGCGCCCAAGCGGGTGCGGGTGAACGTGCTGGTGCCCGGATTCTTCCCCGCCGAGCAGAACCGCAAAGTCCTCACTCCCGACCGCGTCGCCTCCATCATGGGCCACACGCCGATGAAGCGTTTTGGCGAGGCGCGCGAGCTGGTCGGCGCCACCCTGCTGCTCGCCAGCGATCCGGCGGGAGGCTTCATCACCGGGGCGGAAATTGTCGTGGATGGCGGATATCACGCCATGACGATTTAATCCCGGGGTGTTTTAATAATAACCACTGCGGGGATCCGACCGGTTAAAACCCGGGGGAAAGTGCCACCGGTGGCGGGTTAAAAGCCGTATTATTGCAGAAAGCCGCTGCGTAAAAATAAACAATAACTATTATATTTTTAAGTTTAAATATCTTCTATCTCATTGAAATAATGGCACTTATTTAAATGATTATAAATTAAGAAAATAACATGGAACCGGTCGGTGGCCGCACGTTATTCCGAAAGTGCAAAATCTAAAATAGGCTTGTATTAAAGCATATTAATGCATTTTTAAGACGTTATGGTTACGGACAAACTCAAACAACTCGCCGAATATCAGGAGAAGGTGGAGAAACTTAAGCAGTCAGTCGCCGGCCAACTCAGACAAGAGCTGGCCTCGTTGTATAAGAAATACGGATTCGAATCGCCCCAGGCCTTGATCAAGGCGATCAAGGGATCGGTCGGCGGCCGGCGCGCGGGTCGCGCCGCGGCCAAACCCGCCGGCGGCCGGCGCCGCAAACGCGCCAAGATTACCCCCGAGATCAAGCAAAAGCTGAAGGCCCAGGTCGAGGCGGGCAAGACCGGCACCGAGATCGCCAAATCCCTCGGCATCTCACTGCCCAGCGTGCAAAACATCAAGAAAGAGCTCGGCCTGGTGAAGGCGCGCAAAAAGTAAGCCGATTTTTTCATCGCTGCCCCGCCGAACCGGCGGGGCTTTTTGTTTGCCAGCAACGCTTTTGCGCGGACGCTGCGCTTCATGCCCGCCGCCGCTTTTATCCAGGCCAATACCAACGGTCGTCTCCATGATGCCCGCGAGCCGGCAATCTCTCCGCTCAACCGCGGCTTTCTCTACGGCGATGCCATTTATGAAGTCTGGCGCAGCTACCATGGCGTCCTTTTTGCCTGGGAGGAGCATTGGCGCCGGCTCGAGCGCTCGGCAGCGGCGTTGCATTTGACGCTGCCGTTCGCGCCCGACCGGGCGCTGGCTGAAATCAAACCCACGGTGGAGGCGTTTTTCCACGCCACCGGCGCGCGGCCGGAGGTCTATGTACGGCTGCAGGTCACTCGCGGCGGCGGCGCGGTCGGGCTCGATCCGGCCCTGGCCGACCGGCCCGATTTTGTCCTCCTCGTACAGGCCAATCCCTCCTGGAACGCCCGGCAGCTCGAGGAAGGGTTGAAACTCTCGATCGCCACCCGGCTGCGGCGCAATCCCGTCGCCTCGCTCAGCCCGGCATGGAAAACCGGCAATTATCTCAACAACATCCTTTGCCTGCACGAGGCCCGTGGCCGCGGCGCCGACGAAGTCGTCATGCTCAACCTGGCCGGAGAGGTCACGGAGGCGGCCGTTTCCAACATTGCTTTTGTGCGGGGCGGCGAGGTGATCACGCCGCCGCTGGAGGCGGGCATCCTTGGCGGCATCACCCGCCAGCTTCTGCTGGAAAAAATCGCGCCCGCCGCGGGTGTGCCGGTGCGCCAGGCCGCGGTGCGGCCGGAGGATTTTTCCCGCATGGACGAATGCTTCCTCCTCTCCAGCACCAAGGACATATCGGCCGTGGCGGCGATCGATGACGTTCGCTTCCAGGCCGGCGACGGCACCGTGACGCGCCGGCTGAAACGCGCCTTTGGCGAGTATGCCCGGGCCTATGCCGGGGCACATCCCGAACTGCGGGTGAACGACCGGCCGCAAATTTGATTTACTGGGCGGCGGTCCCGTATTCCGATCATTACCGATGCCGCAAAAATTCATCGTCATCCTGGCCGGCGGAAAAGGCGAGCGGTTCTGGCCGCAGAGCCGTCGGCGCACTCCCAAGCACCTGCTGCCGATTGTCGGCGCCGATCCAATGCTGGTCCAGACGCTGGCGCGGGTGCGGCCGCTCGTGCCGGCGGCCAACATTTTCATCATCACCGCGGCGGAACAGGCGGAGGCGGTGCGGGCGGCGTGCCCCCGGCTGCCCCGGGCCAACATCGTGGCCGAGCCGGTCGGCCGCGACACCGCACCGGCGGTGGCGCTGGCGGCGGCGCTGGTCGCACAACGGGATTCCCGGGGAATCTTTGCCGTTCTGCCGGCCGATCATGTCATTCACGACCGGCGCGCCTACCAGGCGGACCTGCGGGCGGCATTTGCCGCCGCCGGCACGGGCGAGGTCATGATCACGATCGGCATCAAGCCCCACGAGCCGGCCACCGGATTCGGCTATATTCAGCGCGGCGAGCGCTGGCGGACCTTCGCCCGGCGGCCTTTTTTCACCGTCCGCCGTTTCGTGGAAAAGCCCTCGCTGGAGGTGGCGCGCGGCTACCTCGCTGCCGGCGATTATTTGTGGAACGCCGGCATGTTCGTCTGGAGCGTTCCGGTGGTGCTGAAGGCGCTGGAACAGCACGCGCCGGACTTGCGCGCCGGGCTCGACGGCGTCATGCACGGCCTGGCCCGCCGCCGGGCGCTGGCGCCGTTGTTGAAAAAAATTTATCCCCGGCTGCCGAAAATATCCGTCGACTACGCCCTTTTGGAAAAAGCCGGCAACGTCGTCGTGCTGCCCGCCTCGTTCGACTGGGACGACGTCGGCTCCTGGCCGGCCATCGCCCGCCATCACGAGGCGGACCCCGGAGGCAACGTCCTCCGCGGTCGCGCCATCGTTGAGGACGGTCGCAACAACATCGTGGTCTCGAGCGACGGCCATCTCCTTGGCGTGATCGGCGCCGACGACCTCATCGTCGTGCATACGCCCGACGCCACCCTGGTTTGCCCGCGCCAGCGGGCCCAGGACATCAAACGGCTGCTCAAGCGCATCGAATCCGAACGCGACGCGCACCGCTGGCTGTGAACCGGCCATGCACTGCCTCGGCATCGATTACGGCGCAAAGCGGATGGGGTTGAGTTACGGCGACGAGCTGGGCGTGGCCACGCCGCTGCCTCCGCTCACCGCCCTGACCGCGGCAAAGCAGTGGGCGGGGCTGGCCGTGCTGGTGCGCGAGCGCCGCATCACCGATTTCGTGCTGGGCCATCCGCTCAACATGGACGGCTCGGTCGGGCCGAAGGCAAGGGAAGTCGAGGCGTTTGCCGCCCATCTGCGGGCGGAGTTCGGGCTCCCCGTGCACCTGGTCGACGAACGGCTCACCAGCTACGAGGCCGAGGCGACAATTCCCAAATCGCAGCGCCGTGCCGTGCGCGCGAGCGGCCTGATCGATTCGCGGGCGGCGACCCTGATCTTGCAGGATTTTCTCAATCAGAAAATCCCGCCGTTGCACGAATGAACCTTCCGCCTCCCACGCTTCCGCGCTGGAAATGCACCGTCGCTTATGACGGCACGGCCTTCCAGGGCTGGCAGAGCCAGCCGGGCGGCAACTCGGTCCAGGACGTGATCGAACGCCGGCTGGGGAAAATTTTCGGCCGCGAGCTCCGGATCCACGGCAGCGGGCGCACCGACGCCGGGGTGCACGCGCTCGCGCAAGTGTTTCATTTTGACGCACATTGGCCGCACGGCCCGGAAAAATTGCTGACGGCTCTCGCCGGCGGGCTGCCTCCCACCATCCAGGTGCGTCGCGCCCAGCGGGTGCCGGCGGGCTTTCACGCGCGCTTTTCCGCCACCGGAAAAATTTATTTTTATAATTTGTATCTGGGCGGGCGGGCCGATCCTTTTGCCGCGCCCTTTTGCTGGTCGCTCCTCCGCCGGCCCGACGTGGCGGCGATGCGAAAGGCGGCGGCCCGGCTGACCGGCCGGCACGATTTTCGCGCTTTCAGCGCGATCAACGGCGCGGAAAAGGAGGACACGGTGCGCTGCCTGCGGCGTCTTGACTTCACCGGCCGCGGCCCGCGGCTGCGTCTCACCCTCGAAGCCGACGGCTTCCTTTACAAGATGGCGCGCAGCCTGATCGGCGCGCTGGTCGCGGTCGGCCAGGGCAAGATGACGCCGGAAGAGGTCGCGGCCCTGCTGCGATCCGGCCGGCGCACCCACCGGGTGGAGACTGCGCCGGCCCACGGACTTTTTCTGGCGCGGGTTTTATACCGGTGAAAACCAAGCTGGCTGAATGGGTGCGCGGCGGGAGTGACGTGGTTTTCCCGCCGGTCTGCGTGCAGTGTCACGGCCTGGTGGAAGGGAGCGGGTTTCGCCATCTTTGCGTGCGCTGCGCGGCGCAGCTGCCTATCGTCTCCCCGCCCTGCTGCACCACCTGCGGGCATCCTTTTTACGGCGAGGTGCACGGTGAAAGGCTGTGCCCGCACTGCGAGGGACTGGCTCCGGCATTTCGCGAGGGGCGAACGGCGGTGTTGCTCAAGGGACCGGCGCGCACACTCGTGCATGAACTGAAGTACCGCCGGGCCTGGCACGTACTCGAGGATATGGGAGAGGTCGTGCGCCGGACGCCGGGACTGGCCGAATTTGCCCGGGACGCCATTCTCGTGCCGGTGCCGCTTCACCCACGCAAGGAGCGCGAGCGCGGCTACAACCAAAGCCGGCTGCTGGCGGAACAGCTCGGGCGCATCGCCGGCGGATCGACCTCGGTGCAGTCGCTCCTGCGCCGGACGGTGGATACCGTTTCCCAGACCGGTTTTGACCGCCGGACCCGGCGGCAGAATCTGAAAAATGCCTTTGCCTTGGCCCGGGGCGCGGTCCTAAATTCAGAGGATCATTATATCCTCATCGATGACGTCTTCACCACGGGTTCCACCCTCAACAGCTGTGCCCGCGTCCTGCGCCGCGCCGGCTGCCTGAACCTCGACGTCATCACCTTCGGTCACGGTTAACCTCACCGCCGCCATGTCGCTTTTCAGCAAGCCGAAATATTCCACCATTGTTCCCAAAAAAAAGGACATTCCCCAGGGCCTCTGGGTCAAATGTCCGCTCTCCGGCGAGATCGTCTTCAAAAAGGAACTGGAGGACAACCAAATGGTGGTGCCGAAAAGCGGCTACCATTTCAAAATCGGGGCGCGGGAAAGACTCGCCCGCCTGATCGATCCGGACAGCTTTGTGGAGGCCGACATGGCCGTGCGCCCGGCCGATCCGCTCAAGTTTGTTGATTCCCAGGCCTATCCGGCCCGCCTGAAAAAATACGAGAAGGAGAGCGGGCTGCCCGAGGCGGTGGTGAGCGGCACGGGCCGGATCCAGGGCATCGAGGTCGCCGTGGCGGTGATGGACTATCGTTTCTGCGGCGGCGCGATGGGCTCGGCCACGGGCGAAAAAATCACCCGCTCCATCGAGCGGGCGCTGGCCCGAAAGATTCCCTGCCTCATTTTCAGCGCCTCGGGCGGCGCACGCATGCAGGAGGGCATCCTGTCATTGATGCAAATGGCGAAGACCAGTGCCGCGCTCGGCCGGCTGGCCGAAGCGCGTTTGCCGTTCATTTCCGTGCTGACCGATCCGACGATGGGCGGAGTGACGGCGAGCTTCGCCACCCTCGGCGACGTCGTCCTGGCCGAGCCCGGCGCGCTCATCGGTTTCGCCGGCGCGCGAGTCATCAAGGAAACCACCAAGCAAACACTGCCCGCCGGTTTCCAGAGCGCGGAATTCCTCCTCAAGCACGGCTTGATCGACCAAATCGTATCCCGCCTGGAAATGCGGGATCGCATCCGCGACCTGCTGCTTGCCCTGCACGTGAAGAAAAACGGCAATGGCAATGGCACGGCGGCGGCCAAGGCCCCCTGAGGGCTCCGGTTCATGGCGGCGACCGAACTGACGGACTACGCGGCCGTGCAGGATTATCTGCTCGGCCTGAAGGCGACGGGACCAAAATTCGGTCTCGACCGGATGCGGGGCTTCGCCGAGGCGCTGGGACATCCTGAACGCGCCGTGCCGGTGATTCATCTGGCCGGCACCAATGGCAAGGGTTCGGTCGCGGCCATGCTTGAGGCGATTTTCCGCGCTGCCGGCTGGCGGACCGGACTTTATACCTCGCCTCATCTCGTCCGGCTGGGAGAGCGCGTGCAAGTGGATCGCCGGAGCCTCAGCGAGGCGGAAATTGCCGCATTTACGCGCGAATTGCAGCCGGTGGCGGAGCAGCTGGGCCGGTTCGACGCCTCCGATCGCCCAAGCTTTTTTGAGTTCATGACCGCGATGGCTTTTTTGCACTTCAAGCGAGAGCGTTGCGACATCGCCCTGATCGAGACCGGACTGGGCGGCCGGCTGGACGCGACCAACGTGGTGCGGCCGGAGATCGCGGTCATCACCTCGATCGGACTCGACCACTGCGAGCTCCTCGGTGACACGATTGAGGCGATCGCGGCGGAGAAGGCCGGCATCATCAAACCGGGCCGGCCGGTCGTGATCGGACACATGCCGCCGACGGCGGAAAAAGTCATCCGCCGCGTTGCGGCCGACCGATCGGCGCCGGTTGTAGCCGTGACGGAAGTTTTCGGCTCCCACATCGATCGCTGCCCGTGGACCAACCTGGAGGGCGATTACCAGCGGTGGAATGCGGCGACGGTAGCGCTGACGGCGCGCACCCTGCCGTCGCGGTGGAAGTTGAGCGAGGAGACGGTGGCGCGCGGCCTGCGCCAGGTAAGCTGGTCCGGCCGATGGGAGCGCACCCGCCTGGCCGACGGCCGCCTGCTGGTGCTCGACGCTTCGCACAACCCCGAGGGAGCGGAGGCGCTTGATGCCAATTTGCAAAAACTCAGGGCCGAGACCGGCCGTGCTCCGCTCGTTGTCACCGGAGCGCTTGGCGCCGCGCGGGCCCGCGCACTGCTCGCGGTGATCGGCCGCCACGCGTGCGAGATTTACTTCACCGTGCCCGACCAGTCGCGCGCCTGCTCCTTTGTGGAGCTGGAGGCGCTCGTGCCGGCGGGGTTCTCCGGCCGCACGCATCGCGCCACCGTGGCCGGGGTGTTCCCGGCCGCGCGGGCCTGCGCCATCGGCGGACCGGACGACGTCATCGTGGTGACCGGCTCGATTTACCTGCTGGGCGAGGTCCTGGCCCGGCTTGAGCCGGCCCGCGGCGCCGGCGAGGGGCGGCTGCAGGATTTTTGACGGATGAAAACCATCGAGCGTCCCCTATGCCCCGTCTGCCGCAGCCCCGGTGCCGAGAGATATGGGGCGTTGAAAGATCATTTGTTTGAAGTGCCGGGAAGCTGGCGGATGAAACGATGCCTTCGCGCCGGTTGCGGAACGTTGTGGCTCGATCCGGCGCCGCACCCGGACGAACTGTGGATGGCCTACCAAAACTACTACACCCACGTGCCGGGGCCGGACGTGGAGGCGTCGGTGGGAATTCTCCAGGAGGAGCGGCAGCAGGGCTGGGCGGCCTGGCGGCTGAAATATCCGGCGACGTTGCGGGCGTTGCGCAAGGGACTAAAATTATTGGGAGATCCGGCGGAGGCCGAGCGGACAGAATTTTTGCGGATGTATCTTCCCTGGGTGAAAGGCGGACGGATGCTCGACGTCGGCTGCGGGGCGGGCAACCAGCTGCGCTTCATGCGGGCGCTCGGCTGGCAGGCGGAAGGGCTTGATCCGGATCCAAACGCGGTCAAGACGGCGAACGCCGCCGGACTGCACGTGACGCAGGGAGACTTGCTCAGTGTGAAACTACCCGACGCCGTTTTTGATGCCGTGACCATGCTGCACGTGATCGAACACCTGATTGAACCGCGGCAGCACCTCGCCGAATGCCTGCGCATCCTCAAACCCGGCGGCCGGCTGATGATGATCACGCCGAACGCCCGGTCGTTCGGCCACCGCCGGTTTGGTGAGTTCTGGCGCGGCCTGGAGCCGCCGCGGCACCTTCAGGTTTTCACCCTCCCATCGCTCAAAAGACTCGCCCGCACCCTGGGCTTCCGGGTCAAGCGCGCCCATTCCAGCGCGCGCGACGCGGGCTATCTGCTGCTTTTCAGCGAGCGCATCCGCTCCGGTGCGGGCCGCCGTGCCGTCGGGGTGGCCCCGGGGGAGGTGCCGCCGACGCGGCTGAAGCGGATCGAAAAAATCGAACGTTTTCTCGGCCATTGCGGCCTCGCGATGGGCGAGGAGCTGGTGCTGGTGGCGCGCAAGCCGAAGCGGTGATGCCGCTTCAGGCCAGCGCGACCAGGTCGGCCGTGGCCGGCACATCCTTGATGATCTGCGATGGCTGCGGGCCGACGCCGAGATAGCGGAGGTTGGGGAGGTCCGTTGCAGGCGGACGGGTTTCTCCGGCAAAAGCCACGTCGACGACCGCCTTCATCATCGCGCCGACATAACGCTGCGCGGCCCGCGGCAGGTCACCGAAGCGGCGGATCTGCGAGACGTCTTCGCTCCACCCGGGGAGTTTCTGGTAAACCGGCCTGAGGGTTTTGCGCACGGCCTCGTTGCGCGGGACATGATGATAAATTTTTCCGGAGGCATCGGCGTAAGCGGTGCAAATCTGGAGCTCGCCGCGCCATTCGCCGGCATGGGTGAGGGCATCGAGCTTGTTGATCATCAAATCCTGGAAACCGCCGTAGCGGAGCGCGTCGCCCTTCTCCACCGCATCGTACCAGCCGACCATGCGCTGGCGGCCGGTGCTCG
>DASRHD010000268.1:0-4762 GCA_035650695.1 Opitutaceae bacterium | reverse complement strand
TGGGCATGGCGTGCTCCTCGTCTGGGTGCCTTCGGCCAGCTTATCGCTGACCGGGTGGGAGCACGGCCGGACCATCCCATTAGCGGAACTCAGGCTTTGGCGTGAGACTAGTCACCGCGAGGCCTCTCCCACGGCTTTTAGTCGATGTACACGCAGCACCCGCGAATGGGTTGGGGATCGCTGTCGCCTCTGCGGTGCGCACGCTTCTTGTCCCCATGTCAAATGGCGAATATTGCGGCGTCGGACACACAGCACGCGGTTTCTGGAACTTTTCTTCCGCAGACGAGGTTCCATTCGGTGGCTCCAGATGCGTGATCGACCGTTTCCTGCCAGTAGGCATCTGGCGATGCTGCCGCGCTTTGGAACTGCGAATGAAACCGGCCGAGCCACCATCATCGTCAAACGCGCCAGAGCGCGCGCATTTGGCCGAGGGCGAGGAAGAGGCCATGCCCCTTCCCGCCAAGCCCACGGTCGTTTTCCTTGGCGGGATATGCTTGATCCTCATGTTGGCGGCGCTTTACATCGCGGCGGAGATCGTGTGGCCGCTCGTCTTCGCTTTCGTGCTTTCCCTGCTGCTCAATCCCCTGCTGCGTTTTCTGGACAGGCTGCATGTCCCGCGCGTGCTCGGCGCCCTGTTGCTTGTCGCCGCGGTCCTGGCTTTGGTCGTGGGGCTGGGAACGGCGGTATCTGGTCCTGCCGCAAGTTGGGCGGCAAAGCTGCCGGACGGTCTACCGCATCTGTTCCAGCGCCTCCGGTTTCTCGAAACGCCTTTCGCCGCGCTTCAGCACTTCTGGCAACGGATAGAGAACTTTGCCGGATGGCAAACTGGCACAAACTCGCCAGGCAGCGCTTTTCTTGCGACGCTGTTAACCGGGACCCGCAGTTTCGCGAGCGGCTTCTTCACGACGCTTCTGTTTCTCTTTTTTCTTCTTGTCGCCGGCGAGATTTTTCTGCAGCGCCTCGTAGAGATCATGCCCCGCTTCGGCAGCAAGCGTCAGGTGGTCGATATCGCCAATCAGATCGAGAGCGACATTTCCGCCTATCTCCTGACCATTACTGCGATGAACGCCGCCGTGGGAATCGCCACTGCGGCGGTCATGTGGCTTACTGGCGTGGGCGATCCTGCCTTGTGGGGAACGGTAGCTTTTTTGCTGAATTTCGTGCCGATCCTCGGGCCGATGCTGGGCGTGTTTCCTGCTCGCCGGCGCACTTGCCGCCGAAAATGTGTGGCTGATGCTTCTCCCGGCCGGACTTTACCTCGGCATCCACCTAATCGAGGGAGAGACATTTACGCCGATGCTGCTTGCCAGGCGTTTCACGCTCAATCCGGTCCTGGTAATCGTGTCTCTAGTTCTCTGGTTCTGGATGTGGGGTGTTCCCGGCGCGATACTATCCGCGCCAATACTGGCAATAACAAAGATCGTTTGCGACCGTGTGCGACCGTTGGCGGCGTTTGGCCACTTCTTGGAAGGCTGAAGCTTTTCGCGCCGGCCACCCATTTGCTGGTCATCGGCACCGGAGACATCCTACGCGCTAATCCGTCCTATATGCCGCTGTCTCGATTCCGAAGATCGCGCTTTTTCACGGAACGAATGTACCTCCGTGGCGCTTTTCCGAAGCGAGGCTCGTAACGGAGTGTCAATTCGATGGAAATCTGAGTAGTGTCTCAGTTTGAATTGCTGTGTATTCGTCCTGATTCTAAAATCTCTTTTTTTGGAAAATGATTCGTCCATCCTTCTGCCGGCCAACCTCGGTCCACCCGTTCCACCGATAAAACTCTTCCGCGCGCGTTCGTGCTTCTGTGGTGAGAGTCGCCGTTTCGTATCCGGCCTCCTTCAGAGTTTTACACGCAATTCGTGCTGAAAAATCCAACCGCCGGCACTGTGCGCGCGCTGCCAGCAGCCAAAAAGTCGTACCGGCAACGACCGTGATGAAATCGCGTCGGCCCGTGATTGCCTAGCCAAAGAGATAATCCGAAAACGGATCGTCGAACGCCTGGGCGTGTGCGCCGGCCGGCGCGCTCGCCGCGCCGGCCAGCGCGATCAGTACGATGAGCAGTCTCATGTGCCACCTCATTTTTCCGGCTGCGACGGAGGAGGATCCTCAATAATACCTATCATATCGCGGCGCCGCGCAGGTGTCAGGGTCGGCATGGGCGGAGACCGCTTAAGCGCCGCCTGGCGCGCGAATACCACCAAGAGGCTCCGAGGTTGGATGGCGGCAAGTTGCCCGTGATTGCCGAGCCACGAACGAACGACACTCCCACCGTATCGATATGCCTCGCTACATAGTGCGACGGGAACGACACGCCGGCCCGCTGCTCGGTTTGGGATAATGAGAAGAATGGGCATGCGATCTATGAAGGTCGCGAGTGTACGACATGGACTTCCACGACGCATTCAACGCGGCGGACGCCCTGAACGCGCAGCACATGGAGTCCAAGTAGGCCGCCTCAGGTGGGCCTTATTCCTTGGGCGCCTATCCGGTCCCTCTGGGTGGTAGCTTATCAGCATCCCGAGCACCGCCGACCGCGCTTATTAGTTGATCACGGCTGAATGGCTTCTGGAGAATCGGCAGCCCGCGTTCCTCGGTTGCGACCATGGTGGATCAGTCGCTTCAATCTTCGAGCCCTTTTGAAACTTATCTTTCCGTCGCCGATCACGTGGCGGGGATACTTGAGATCCGGAACGAAATTCAAGGAACAATATGGACTATCGCGCTGCGCTCGCCGAGTCCTGGGAGTTGCTGGCGCGGGCCAATTAGATTTTGGCGAAGCACTAGGCCGCCTCATCGGGACCAGGCAGCCGCGACAATCGGAAATGTGTCCCAATGGGAATGGATTCTTTGGTTTGGGCTGACGATTTTCGCGCTAGTTGAGGCCCTCGCCCTTGTGTCGCGCTGGCCGCATTCATAGGCCGTCTCAGACTGGCGGCTTCTTTCATTGTCAAACTGGCACGTTTCGACCGATCACCATGCCCACTTCCGCGGCAGCTATCGGGGGTGAAGCGGACCTTTGGCAGACATCGCCAAAATGTCGAAAGTGGACCCAAAGCCGACATCAATTGACCTGGTGAAACTGTTTGCATGAGGGGGCCGGCTGGTGGGTTTGGGCCAACGTCGAACGAGCCTTCGCGCTTGCTCTCTTGCCCACGAGCAGAAGCCATACGATCATGGCGAGGCCCGGGGTGGTTCCGCGCCTGGAAATTCGGTCTGCGATGCATGAGTCCGAGCTGCTATCGGCCCTAATCGGTGAAATCTACGACACGACGCTTGACCCGACGCTGTGGCCTGCCGTGCTTTTGAATTGCATGAGTTTCATCGGCGGAACAGCCGCGGCCATTTTTTCAAAGGATGCTGCCAGCAAAACCGGGGGCGTTGCATATCATGTCGGCATAGAGCCTCATTACCAGCAGCTCTACTTCAATAAGTATATAAAGTTGGACCCTCTCACGGTCGGTCACTATTTTGCTGAAATTGAAAAGCCCGTCGCGGTCGGGGACATTTTGCCTTACGACGAATTCCTGGAAACCCGGGCTTATCGGGAATGGGGGCAACCACAGGGGATCGTGGACGTGTTGAATGTCGCGCTTGACAAGACCGCGACAAGCGCCGCGATGTTTTGCGTTTTTCGGCACAAGCAAGACGGGCGCGTTGACGACGAAATGCGCCGACGTATGGCTTTGCTCGTCCCTCATATTCGCCGGGCTGTGCTGATCGGCAGGGTGATTAACCTCCAAAAAGCTGAAGCGGCATCTTTAGCCGATGTCCTCGACGGCATGAGCGCTGGTATGTTTCTCGTCGATGCTTCCGGCCGCATTGTCCACGCCAATGCGGTGGGCCATCACATGCTCAATGCGGCGAACGTGCTTCATGCCGAGGCGGGACGCCTGGCGGTAAACGATCGGCACGCCGACCAAGTGCTGGCCGATACTTTTGCGACCGCCGTCCACGGCGATGCGGCAATCGGGATCAAGGGTGTCGCCGTGCCGCTCGTCGCGCGCGACGGAGAGCGTTATGTAGCTCACGTGCTGCCGCTGACGTCAGGAGGCCGCCGCCGTGCCGGCACGAGCTACGCCGCCGCTGCTGCGCTGTTCGTGCACAAAGCGGCGCTGGCTACACCTTCGCCACCGGAAGTAATTGCCAAAGCCTACAAATTGACTCCGATGGAGCTGCGGGTGCTGCTGGCAATTGTCGAAGTCGGCGGCGTTCCCGAGGTCGCCGAGGCTCTTGGCATCGGCGAAACGACCGTCAGAACCCATCTCCAGCAGGCCTACCACAAGACAAGCACCAATCGTCAAGCTGACCTGGTCAAATTGGTCGCCGCATTTTCCAATCCACTGGTCAAATAGTCCAGTTCCCCTGAATTTGTCGCATCTCCTCTAGATTGAGGAGGCGCGCGCTTGGGATCGTGTCCCGCGGCGTGGTGTAACTGGCGACGGCCTTTGGCGATCGGCGAGTGGGGCCGGATCGGTCATTCTGCCGGGACTGGCAGGTTGACGACGGGATCATCGCTTAGTGGCGCGATGGTTTCGAGTGTCATGTAGCGAGCGCGCTGGACCGCCCACTCATCGTTTTGTTCGAGCAGGATGGCGCCGACCAGTCGGACGATGGCATCCTCGTTGGGAAGATGCCGACGACGTCGGTGCGACGCTTGATCTCGCTATTGACCCGCTCGAGTGGGTTGGTCGAGTGCAGCTTGGCGCGGTGCGCGGCCGGGAAGCTCATGTAGGCGAGCACGTCGGCTTCGGCGTCATCCATGAAG
>DASRHD010000267.1:0-2436 GCA_035650695.1 Opitutaceae bacterium | reverse complement strand
TCCAGCGGCGAGATCCTCTCCGCCGACAAGTTCACCTTCGTCGGCCAGTAAGCCAAGCGGCTCCGTATCTGCTTGATGGCAGATGCCAAGTAACCGGGGCGGACTGGATGATTCCGGTCCGCCTTGCGCTTTTAATAGACTCGGGCTTCCCGATGCCTACCATTGAAGCCATGAGAATCACCATGCGAGACATTGCTGCCAAGGCCGGGGTCACGCATGCCACCGTTTCGATGAGCCTGGCCAACAATCCCAGCATCCCGCTGGCCACGCGCAACCGGATCAAGGCGCTGGCCAAGACCATGGGTTACCAGCCCAATCCTTATCTTTCCACGCTGATGCGGCTGCGTAGCCGGCGTCGGCCGCTGAATGAGAAACCGGTCATCGCCCTCGTCTGCGCCTACGACCGGCCGGATGGCTGGCGGCGCGCCGGCCCGACCATCCGCCAGATGCGCGAAGGCGCGATCGAGCGCGCCGCCCTGCGCGGTTATGAGGCGCAGGAATTCTGGCTTCATCAAAACGGCATGTCGAACGCCCGCTTCAGCGCCATGCTGCATGCGCGCGGGATCGAGGGCCTGCTGATCGGACCGCTGGCCAACAACGCCCAGCCGCCCGCCCTGAAATGGAGCGATTTCGCCGTGGTCTGGCTGAGTGTGCCCAGCCCGCTCCTGACCGTCACGACCGTTTCCAACGACCACTATCTTTCCAGCCTGCAGACGATTCGCCAATGCCGCCGCCTCGGCTACCGCCGGCCGGGCTTGGTGGTGCTGAAATCGCAGCATGACCGCATGCAGGGCCGCTGGGAGGCGGCATTCGTTCTCGAACAACGCTTCCTCTCCGGCTCGGAACCGGTGCCGCCATTGCTGGTGGAGGATGAATGGAAGGATTACGGCCTGCTCGAGGTCTGGCTGAAAAAATACAAACCGGACGTGATCATCACTTCCATCGGCGAACGGCTTTTCACCATTTTGCAAAAAAATGACTGGCGCATTCCCGAGGATATCGGCCTGGCCAATCTGGCCTGCCCGGAAAATGGACAGCGCATCAGTGGTTGCTACCAAAATGGGAAGCTGACCGGCGCCACGGCGATGGATGCGCTGATCAGCATGATCGAGCGCAATGAAAAAGGCCTTCCCGAGCAATCGGTTACGCTGATGATCGAGAGCCTGTGGAATCCGGGCAAGACGCTCCGCGACCTGGCGCATCCGCCGGCCGGCGAGGGTTGACCGGCCGGAAAGTTTTTGTTGCGTTCGGCGCCCCCGGGCTATTCCATCAACCTCTTTTCCATTACGCCTGCCTCCAATTCCGGAGCGACAGGGGGAACGAAATCATGAATACTCAGCTCACGCTCAACGTTACGCCCCGCGCCCAGACGGGCCGCAGCGCTTCCCGCCGCCTGCGCAAGGTCAACCGCATTCCCGCCATCCTTTACGGGAAGCACGCCAACCCGGAAAAGCTGTCAATCGAGGTGCCGGAGTTTGTCCGCTTGATCAAGTCGGTGGCCGGTCGCGCCGTGCTCATCGAGCTCCAGCGCCAGGACAAGCCGGACCGCCCGCTCTCCTTCCTCCAGGAAGTACAGCGCGATCCGCTGACCGATCGTTATCTTCATGTCGACCTTCACGAGGTGAAGGCCGATGAGAAATTCGAAATCCGCGTTGCCATCCGCATCGTCGGTGAATCTTTCGGCGTGAAAAACCAGAGCGGCGTGCTGGAAACGCCGACCCAGCAGGTGCGCATCCGCTGCCTGCCCAAGGACCTTCCGCCCGTGATCGAGGTGGACGTCACCGAGCTGAAAATCGGCGACACCCTCCATGTCGGCGAACTCAAGGCCGTCTCCGGCGTCGAATTTCTGGACAACAAGAACCAGCCTGTTGTCTCCTGTGTCGAGCCCGTCGAGGAAATTGTCGCGGCCGTTGCCCAGGTGGCTGCGCCCGTCGAGGGTGCGGCCGCGGCTCCTGCCGCCGCCGGCGCCACTCCCGCGGCCGGCGATGCCAAGGCCGCGGCTCCCGCCGCCGGCGACGCCAAGGCTGGAGCGGCCCCGGCCAAGGGAGACGCGAAAGCCGCCACTGCGCCCGCCAAGGGCGATGCCAAGGGCCCCGCTGCTCCTCCCGCCAAGAAATAATTCCCGCGCCGGCCGGCCGCGGCTTGACCGCCGCGGCCCAGGCGCGCGTTCTTTGAGTCATGTCTATCGCGCTGGTGGCCGGCCTGGGCAATCCCGGCCGCGAATACGAACAAACCCGGCACAACCTGGGGTTCTTCGTTCTCGACGCCCTCGCCCACAAGCTCGGTCTGGCCTGGCAGCCGCAACCGCAGTTCGACGCCCACGTCGCACGTTGGGACAAGGCCCGCGGCGTCACCTGGCTCCTGGCCAAACCGCAGACCTTCGTCAACGAAAGCGGCCGCGCCATCGGGGCGCTCGCCCGATTTCACAAGATCGCC
>DASRHD010000266.1:0-9650 GCA_035650695.1 Opitutaceae bacterium | reverse complement strand
CGCCGGCCCGACGCGCGAGCATCTCGATCCGGTGCGATTCCTCAGCAATGGGTCAAGCGGGCGCATGGGCTATGCGCTGGCAGCGGCGGCGGTGGCGCGCGGCTGGCAGGTGGACCTGGTGAGCGGGCCGGTCAGCCTCGTTCCACCGCCCGGCGCGGCGCTGCAGCGTGTCGTATCCGCCGCAGACATGTTTGCCGCCTGCGAGCCGCTGTTTGCGCGCTGCGATCTGTTCATCGCGGTGGCGGCGGTGGCGGATTACCGGCCAAAAAACATATCGTCGGAAAAATTGAAAAAAAACGTCGCCTCGGCGGAGACAATGCTCGAACTGGTGCCCACCGTGGATATTTTGCGCACACTGGCCGCGCGCAAGCAGCCGGGACAGACGGTGGTCGGTTTTGCCGCTGAGACCCGCGATGTGGAGGCGAACGCCCGGCATAAGCTGGCGGAAAAGCAACTTGACTGGATCGTCGCCAATGACGTCAGCCGCCCCGCGGTCGGCATGGAGGCGGAGGACAACGCCGTGCTGTTGCTTTCCCGCGGCGGCGGCCGGTGGACCTTTGGGCCGGCGCCAAAGCGCGCGGTGGCGGAATTTATCCTCGAAAAGGTGGCGCCACCCGGCTTGTAGTTGCCGGCGCATGGCAAAAAATTCCCCCACCGCATCCCCCCCGCCCGCCGAGCGTCTCCGTCTGGCGGAGGACGCGCAACGGACGAAAAACTGGAAGCGCTGGGGGCCGTATCTTTCCGAGCGGCAGTGGGGCACGGTGCGGGAGGATTATTCCGCCGACGGCGAGGCCTGGACCTATTTCAGTCACGAGGAGGCGCGCAGCCGCGCCTACCGCTGGGGCGAGGACGGCCTGCTCGGCATTTGCGACCGTGAAGGACGGCTTTGCTTCGCGCTCGCCTTGTGGAACGAGCGCGATCCGTTTTTGAAAGAGCGGTTGTTCGGCCTGACCGGCCCGGAGGGCAACCATGGCGAAGATGTGAAGGAGTGTTATTTTTTCCTCGATTCCACCCCGACCCACTCCTACGCCCGAGCGCTTTACAAATATCCGCAGGCGGCCTTTCCCTACGAACAGTTGCGAGCGGAAAACCGTCGCCGCGGGCGCGACGAGCCGGAGTTCGAACTGCTCGACACCCATGTCTTCGATGAGGACCGCTATTTCGATATTTTTGTCGAGTACGCCAAGGCCGGCCCGAACGACATTCTTATCCGCATCACCGCGGCGAATCGCGGCCCGGCACCGGCGCGGCTGCACCTCCTGCCCACACTCTGGTTCCGCAATTCCTGGTCGTGGGGCTGCAAACACGAAGGCTGCGAAATCAGACCGAGGATGCATCAAGCAGCGGACGGCCGGGTCGAATGCAGTCACGCGACGCTGGGAAAATTTCTCTGGGAAATCGAGGCCGGCCCGGAGGGTCCGGCGCCATTGCTGTTCACCGAAAACGAGACAAACGTGCAGAGGCTTTTCGGGGCGCCCAATGCCTCGCCCTTCGTGAAGGACGCGTTTCACGAGCAGGTGGTGGACGGACGCCGCGAGGCGGTGAATCCGCAGCGTCTGGGCACGAAGGCGGCTGCGCACCGCGTCGTATTGCTGGCGCCGGGCGAAGAGGTTGCCTGGCGGCTGCGGCTTTATGCCGAGGAGGAAAAGCCGGCCGAGAGTTTCGGCGCGACCTTCGACGGGATATTTTTGCAACGGCGACGCGAGGCGGATGAATTTTATGCCCAACTGCTGGCGCGCGATGCCGACGACCAGGAGCGGTTGGTGGCGCGGCAGGCCTACGCCGGCCTGCTCTGGTCGAAGCAGTTTTATCACTATGTCGTCGGCGACTGGCTGGCGGGCGATCCGGAGCAGCCGCCGCCACCGGCGGGGCACAAGCAGGGGCGGAACAGCGACTGGCCGCACCTCTTTGCCCGGGACGTGATTTCCATGCCGGACACGTGGGAATACCCCTGGTTTGCGGCGTGGGATCTCGCCTTTCACATGATCCCCTTTGCGCAGCTGGACGGACAGTTCGCCAAGGACCAGCTCAACCTCCTTCTCCGCGAATGGTACATGCATCCCAATGGCCAGATGCCGGCCTATGAATGGAATTTTTCCGACGTCAATCCACCGGTGCACGCCTGGGCGTGCTGGCGCGTGTACAAAATGACCGGCCCGCGCGGGGCCCGCGATCTGACATTTCTGGCGCGAACCTTTCAGAAGCTGCTGCTCAATTTCACCTGGTGGGTGAACCGCAAGGACCCGGCCGGCCGCCACCTGTTTTCCGGCGGGTTTCTCGGCCTGGACAATATCGGCGTTTTTGACCGTTCGAAGCCGACGGCTGGCATGCTCCAACAGGCTGACGGCACGGCCTGGATGGCTTTTTACTGCGGCACGATGCTGTCCATGGCCCTCGAGCTGGCGGAGCACGATCCCGCGTACGAGGACATCGCCTCGAAATTTTTCGAACACTTTGTGGCTATTGCCGACGCCATGAATCATCTCGGCGGCACCGGTCTGTGGAACGAGGAGGACGGATTTTATTACGATCAACTGCTCACCGAGAATTCGGCGGTGGCGCTCCGCCTGCGCTCGGCGGTCGGCATCATTCCGCTTTTCGCGGTGGAACTGATCGGGGAGAGACATCTGCAGCGCCTGTCCGGCTTTGCCAAGCGCACGCGTTGGTTTCTCCACCATCGCCGGGATTTGGCGTCGCAAATCTCCTATTTGGAAAAAAGGTCCGGCGCCGGCCACTTCCTTCTCGCCATTCCGTCGCAGGAACGGCTGGTGCGCGTCCTGCGTTATGTCTTTGACGAGGCCGAATTCCTTTCTCCGCACGGAGTCCGCTCGCTCTCGCGAATTTATCGCGACAGACCGTTCGTGCTCGCCCGCGACGGCACCGAATATCGCGTGCGTTATGTGCCGGGCGATTCCGATTCGGGGCTTTTCGGCGGCAATTCCAACTGGCGCGGGCCGGTTTGGTTTCCCCTCAATTACCTGCTGATCGAGGCCTTGGAGCGTTATCACCGTTTTTATGGCGACGGCTTCACCGTCGAATTTCCCACCGGTAGCGGCCAGCAGTGGACGCTGGCGCAGGTGGCGCGCGAGCTGACCCGGCGGCTGGTGAGCCTGTTTCTCCCGGACGCCAGCGGCCGCCGGCCGGTTTTTGGGCTGGAGCCGCGTTTTGTCCGCGATCCACACTGGCAGGACCTCCTCCAATTCCATGAATATTTTCATGGCGACACCGGCCAAGGATTAGGGGCGAGCCATCAAACGGGTTGGACCGCGTTGATAGCCAAGCTCATGGAAAATTGCGGTGCGCACTGAAGCGGTGCGAACTAAGCGCAACTAATTAGCGCGGGTGGCGCAGAACCTGCGAATGATCGGCCGGTCTAACGGAGACCAGTCTAGTCGCAACCTGCACGATCCCCATGAAAACTTGTAAATTTTCGCGCCAATTTGGCGACTTTTGGTCAAATAGCTTTACAGCGGTCCCAATCGTGACAGTTATCCGCCGCCTCATTTTCCACGCCATGAAAACGCGGCTAATATTGTTAATAACTTTCTTCTGCCTGCCCGGCCTGGCAACCGCGGCTAGCACCGCTAATCGCTGGGAAACTCTCGAGGCGATCCATTGGGTGGAGAACCCCCATAACAGCACCCGCATGGGGCCGCATGGGGAGCTTGGACCTTATCAATTTCGCCAGGCCACCTGGCGCATGTATTCTCATCGTCCGTTCTACCAGGCGATTAACCGACAGTACTCGGATGAAGTCGCGGTCAAACACTACGAATGGCTGAAAGGCGGCCTGATTCAGGCCGGTGTCTCGCCAACGCCTTACAATATCGCCCTGGCTTGGAACGCCGGTTTGGACGCCGTGATCGGCCGTCGGATTCCGTCGGCCAGCCGCAGTTACGCCGAACAGGTGAGCAACCTCGCTGAACACATCAAGAGCAACGAGGTGGTGAGTTCGGGCCAGGTTGCCAGCGCCAGCCAGTAGGGCGCCGCTTCTGCCGCCTCAGTCCAGGAAAGTCGCCTGTTTTGGCGATTTGGCCGGGCGCCGCGGAAGTTCCTCATCGCTTTGGGCATTGAGGTGCCGCGGGGGACGCGTCACGCGTTGGGCCAGAGCGGCCTCGCGGTCGGACACGATGCGATCACAGATTGCCTGGATATGCAGTCGCAGCCATTGGGCCGTGCTGCTGCCTTCGCTGTAATCGGCCGGACCGTAATGGTCGATGCGGCCCACCTGGCTCAGCCGGTCATTCTGGGCGAACTCATCGCTGCGCGCGGGGTTGTAGACTCCGTAGGCCTTGCCGCCACTCTTTTTCACCACGGAAAAACTGGGAATGTCGCTGGGACCATCCGCAATATAGAGCATGTTCTGAAACGGAATCCGGCGGTCCTCCGGGGTAATGTTGGCGTTGACGTCGATAGCCGGGTTCTTGTTCGTGCCCTTGTTGATTTCAAAAAGCGCGCGGGTCTTGGTGGTGTTGTCGATCATCACGCCGATCTGCGCAATTTCCGCGTCGGCACTGACATCGAGTTCACGTTGCTTCAAGAATCCGGGCTGGAGCGGGTTTTCAATGAATTCGCAGCCCCAGATGCCGTCGACGAAGGGCGCGACCGCGCTGCCGCGAATCATTTCGGCCAGGCCGGTGCTGACGATATAATGTTCCAGGCGGATCTCGTGCTTGCGGTAGCTTTCTTTTTCGCGGACGAAGGTCTTTGCCAGGTCGAAAAATTTTGGCAGGCCGGGGTAGAGTTTTATCTCCGCACCGCACTCCCGCAGGATGCGGTTGTTCAGACCCTTGAGCGGGCCGGCCAGCACGTACGTCAGCAAATGATTGAGGTAGGCGATCTCGCTGGAGATGTGATAGCCGCGTTTATGATAGGTCGACGCGAGATTATTGGTTTCGACCCAGAAGGCCGCTTCCTCCAGGCCGTAGCGGCGGAAGAGCGGCGACTGCATGTAGTCCGGGATTAAGGTCTTGTCGAAGTCCCAGATACAGGCGATGATGTTCTGAGTGAAAAGAGTCGTGGCCATTGCTGATCAACACCGCTAGGCGGAGCGCCTAGCGTCCCTTCACACAATCCGCAACTCGCGGCCCGCGCAATTCGCAAATCGCCGCCCTGCCTTTTCCTTTTCATGGACGAACTTCCCGACATCGCTCCTTTTCAACGCCGGCTCGATGAACTTGACGCCCAGATGGCCGACCCGGCGTTCTATGCCAATCCGCGCCGCGCGGCCGAGGTTTCGCGCGAGCACCAGAAGCTGGCCCAGCTTGTCGCTGATCACCGCCTCTACGAAAATCTCGGCCGCGAGCTGGCCGATGCGCGGTCCCTGGCGGGCGGCGCGGCCGATTCCGCCCTGCGCGAACTGGCTCAGGCGGAACTGCCCGAATTGGAAAAAAAGCGCGCCGCGCTCCGTGCCGCCGTGCTGACCGCGATGATCCCGCCTGAGCCGAGCGACTCCCGCAATACCGTGCTCGAAATCCGGGCCGGCACCGGCGGCGAGGAGGCCGCCCTTTTTGCCGCAGAGCTTGCCCGCGCCTACACCAAGTACGCGGAGGGCCGCGGCTGGAAGATCCAGCCCATGAGTTCCAGCGCAAGCGAGCGGGGTGGGTTCAAAGAGGCCATCTTTCTCATCACCGGCACGGATGTTTATCGCCAGCTGAAATTCGAGAGCGGGGTCCATCGCGTGCAGCGCGTGCCCGTGACCGAGGCCAACGGCCGCATCCACACCTCCACCATCACCGTCGCCGTGCTCCCCGAGGCCGAGGAGGTGGACGTTCAAATCGATCCAGCGGAACTCGAGATCACGGTCAGTCGGGCGAGCGGTCCGGGCGGGCAGGGCGTGAACACCACCGACTCTGCCGTCCAAATCCTCCATAAACCTACCGGCCTGATCGTTTCGTGCGCCGACGAGCGCTCGCAGCTCAAGAACAAGGCCAAGGCGCTCACCGTGCTGCGTGCCCGGCTCCTCCAGCGCCGGGAGGACGAGGAACGCGCCCGGTACGCTGCCACCCGCCGCAACCAGATCGGCACGGGCGACCGGAGTGAGCGCATCCGCACCTACAATTTTCCCCAGAATCGCGTGACCGATCACCGGATCGGCCTCACCCTCTACAACCTGCCGCAGGTCATGGAGGGGCGGATTGATGAAATCATCGCCGCGCTGCAGCGCGCCGATTTTGAAGAGAAACTCGCCGCGCTCACCGGCATGGAATACAATAAGTTCTCGCAGAGCCGCGAAGACGCAGAGGAAGACTGATGAGACATAACGAAGTCAGTGGCGTGATTGTCGATGCAGCTTATCAGCTGCACCAAAACTGGGGCCTGGCCTGCTCGAATCGGTTTATGAAGAGCTGCTAGCCTACGAACTTGCCAAGCGAAATTTAAAGGTGGAGCGCAGAAGCCGATGCCGGTTTTTTATGATGGGAACAAAATCGATCTTGGATTCAGGGCAGATCTCGTCGTGGAAGATATCGTACTGGTTGAGCTCAAGTCCGTCGAAACGCTGGCGCTAGTCCATAAAAAGCAAGTGATTACCTATCTTAAGGTTTCCGGTTTGAAACTCGGCTTGCTGATAAATTTTGGCGCGCCGTTGATCAAGGACGGTATTATTCGAATTGCCAATGGCTTGTCCGAATAAATCTCTGCGTCTCTGCGCCTCCGCGAGCATCTCCTTATGCTGACGCTTCTCGAGGTCATCAAAAAGACCGCCGATTTTCTCGCGGGCAAGGGCGTTGAGCACCCCCGGCTCGACGCCGAGCTGATCATCGGCCACGCCCTCGGGCTGAAGCGGATGCAGCTTTATCTGCAGTTTGAACGCCTTTTGACCGACGCCGAACTGGAAAAGCTCCGCCCGCTGGTCCGCCGCCGCGGGGCGCGCGAGCCGCTCCAGTACGTTCTGGGCGAGACGGAGTTTTTTGGATTGAAGCTGAAAACCGACCGCCGCGCGCTTATTCCGCGGCCGGAGACGGAACGGCTGGTGGAAATCGTCGTCCAGCAGGTGACGACCCCGCCGGCAAGGATTCTTGACCTTGGTACCGGCACCGGTGCGATCGCCCTCGCGCTGGCGAGGCACTGGCCCGAGGCGAAGGTGACTGCGGTGGAGGCGAGTGAAGCCGCGCTGACGTTGGCGAATGAAAATGTCGCCGCGCTGGACCTGGCGGAACGGGTGCGTTTTTTGCGCTCGGATTGGTTCGCGGCGCTGGCGCCGGACGAGCGTTTCGACCTGGTCGTGGCGAATCCACCTTATCTTTCCGCGGATGAGATCGCTCAGGCCGCGCCGGAAGTGCGCGAATTCGAGCCGGCGGCGGCGCTGAAAGCGGACGAGGGTGGGCTTGCGGAATTGAAAAAAATTCTCGCTGCTACGCCGGCGTTTCTTGCGCCCGGAGGGTTGCTCGCACTGGAAACCGGCATCGCCCAGCACGCCGCCCTGCTTTTGCTCGCAGCTGAAACCGGTTTTTCCAGGACGGAGTCGCTGCCGGACCTGACCGGCCGCGACCGCTTTCTTCTGATCGCCCGTTAAGCGGGGCGATCAATTCTTCTCCGCCACCGCCGCGGCGGTGAGCGGAGGATGGTGGTTGGCCCAGAGCTGGTGATTCTGGCCCAGCGCGATGGCGTCATTCACCACCCTCAGGCTCTCGCGCAAAGGGATGTCCACCGGGCTAAAAGTGTCGCTGTTTTCGTCCTGATCCTCCAGCTCATCGGAGGGATTCTGGTCATCCGGCTTTTTGGGTGCGACCTCCTTGGGAGGGAGGGGTGGCCCCACGCGGAAATCGCGGAATTTGTAATCGTTCTTGGCCAGCGCTTTTTTCTCCGATTCCATTTCCTTGCGGAAAGCGTCATCGGCGGTCTTTTCCTTCTTCCGTTCCTCGAGGTTGAGCGAAATAAACTTCTGGTCTTCCTTGGCCTTGAACCAGTCGACGTTGCGCTTCAAGTAGGTGAATTCTTCAAGCTTCTGCTGGCGGGAAACGCTGTTGGCGCGGAGCGCCTGGAGAATCTTCGGGTCGAGGGGTGCTCCGTCATAAAAGCTGCTGGGGATATCGTCCCAGGCAAGGGCGTGCGGCAAATCGTTTTCTCCGATCGGCAGATAATCGTCGATTGACGGCAAAATAATATCGGGCACGACGCCCTTGAGCTGAGTGGAAGAGCCGTCCGGAAGATAAAACTTCTGCACCGTGATTTTTGCCGCGCCGGTCTTTTCGCTCTTTTTGATCGGGGAATCCATCAGCTGCGGGATAAGCTCATGCATGTCGTAGACGGTCTGAACCGTGCCTTTGCCGTGAGTGGAACGGTCGCCGATGACAATGGCGCGCCCGTAATCCTGCAATGCGCCGGTGACGATCTCGGAGGCGGAGGCGCTGAACCGGTCGATCAACACGGCCAGCGGTCCGGAATAGGCGATGCCGGGATCGTCATCGCTGTCGACCTTGATGTCGCCTTGGAAATCGCGGACCTGCACGACCGGCCCATGGCCGATGAAGAGGCCGGTGAGATTGATGGCTTCGGAAAGCAGGCCGCCGCCGTTGTGGCGAAGATCAAGCACGACGCCTTTGACTCCGGCGGTCTTGAGTTGCTTGATGAGCGCCGCCACGTCCTGCGTGGCGCTGGTCCGGCTGCCGTCGGACTCGTCGCCGCTGTCGAGCGCGCCGTAGAACGACGGCAGAGAAATGACGCCGATGGGGGTGGTGCTTTTGCCGTCGGCGGAGGGCACGTCGAAGATGGCGGCATGAGCGCGGGCGAAGTTGAGCTTTACCACATCGCGGGTGAGAACGATCTCCTTGCGGGTAGTAGGATCGGTTGCGGGAATGATCGTGAGGCGGACCTTGGTGCCCTGCGGGCCACGGATAAGGTTGACGATTTTCGTCAGCCGCATGCCGATGATATCGACGGTGTCGGATCCGGCCTGGGCCACGGAGATGATCTTGTCATTCGGATGCAGCAGCTTGCTCAGGTCGGCCGGGCCGCCGGGAATGATTTCCTGTACCACGCAATAGTCGTCCTCCAGGCTGAGGAGGGCGCCGATGCCGACCAGCGAAAGGCGCATCTTGATGTTAAAGTCCTCATAATTTTCCGGAGAAAAGTAGGTGGAATGCGGATCATAAAGCGCGGCGATGGAGGTGAGAAACATTTCCGTGAGGTCGCCGCCGTCCAGCTCATCGAGATTTTTCAGCATGCGCTCATAGCGTTTGCGCACCGCCTCCTTGGCGTCGGCGATGGCCTTGGCATTGGCGATCTTGGCCTGGTCGGCGGGCGGGGTGGCGACCGCGCCCGGCCCCGGGGTGGCGGAAGGAGGAATCTTGCCGTCCGCGGATGGCGGGACCGGCGGCTTGGCGGCCGGAGCATGCTTGTCGCCGGCTGAGGATGCGCTTTTTGCCGGGCTTTTCTGGCTGAGCAGCTCGTAAAGGATCTCCGACTTCAAATATCGGCGCCAGAGTGCATCGGCTTCGGCCGGGGTGGCGGGCCATTCGGCTTTCGAACGGTCGAGCTGGTAGGTTTCGTTGCTGTTCAGATCGATGTCTTTCTTCAGCTCGTCGAAGATCCAGTGCACCCGGGCCGCGACCCGGTCGTTGTAGACGTTGAAAATGTCGTAGGCGGCGTCGAGGTTTCCGAGCTGGCTGACATTCCAGTAGAGATTTTTCTGGTAGCGCGCCATGAAA
>DASRHD010000265.1:0-2714 GCA_035650695.1 Opitutaceae bacterium | reverse complement strand
GATGCCCGGCTGAACGGTGAGAATCCCTTCCGTGACGAGTGCGGCCACGACCTTGTGCGCGGTGTTGGGATTGATTTTCAGTTCCTGACTGAGGGTCCTAACCGACGGAAAACGTTCTCCTGCAGCGAGCTGCCCGGACAGCGCCGCTTTCTTCACGGCGTACATCACGTCCTCATAAACCGGCTCGCCGGGGCGGAACTCGACGGTGAACGGCAGCATGGTGTACTATGAATAGTAGTACACTTAGTACACCGTCAATAAAAATTTATTCCTAACGTATAAAAATCAGACCGGTCGCGGGCGTCTCCCTCATCAAACGAGCCGGGCCAGCATCCGGCGCAGGCCCTCCACCGGCGGTTCCTCCACGGGGATGAAGGAAAACGGCGCGCGGGCGAAAAGGGCGGCGCGGAGGAAGGGATGATTGAGGATCGGCCCGCTCAACCCGGCCCGGATGGCCAGCGAAGGAATGCCGGGAAAAAGTTTTGCTGCCACGTGGCAGGCGAGATCGAGCAGCTCGGATGCGGAAGCGAGCACGATTTCCGAGGCGGGTTGGTCGCCTGCGGCGGCCAGGTTGATCACGGCCGGCGCGACCGCGGCGATCCGCGCATTCGGCGAGTTTTCGCCATAAAGGCTCCGCATCATTTCCGTCCAGTCCTCCATCTCCAGATGCCGTTGCACAATCACGCCAAGCTGGCTGGAAGGCGCCCAGCCTTGCATTTCCAGCAGGGCGCGGCCGATGGCGCGGCGGCCGATATCGTAGCCGCTTCCGCCATCGCCGAAGCGCCACCCGAGCCCGCCGGCATGATGGAGGCTTCCGTCGGGTCCGCGGGCCGCGACAAAAGAACCGGTGCCGGCGTGAAGCACGAGGCCAGGCTGCCCGGCGGTGGCCAGCTCGAGGACGGGAAGCGAATCTTTGTGGGCCTCGACCCGGCCAAAACCGTTCAAGCTGCCGGCGAATTTTTTCCAAAGGAGCGGGCTTCCCGCCATGCACAGAAGGGTCAACGACAGGGACGATCCGGCCGGCGCCTGTTTCTGCACCGCTTCAAGGGCGTCGGTGACAATTTTGATCGCCCGATCGGAGCCGACCGTATTCGGGTTGCAGCCCGCGGCGAGATGGCGGGCGACGATCCGGCCGGCATCATCAACCAGGATGCACTCCGTTTTGGTTGCGCCGCCGTCGACACCGATGCGCAAAGTCATGCCAAGTTAAGAGCCGGATCGGCGCGGCCCTGTCAACAAGCACTAGGCAGGTCGGCCGGCCTCAGCTTTTCCCCAAGCGCCGGGCCAGCCTCGTTCTCACGTCGGAGGCAAGCTGTTCGATGTGATTGACGGTGAACTGGATGATGTCCAGTGACGGGTCTGTCACCAATGGAGTCAGGTCCATGCCGAAAATCAGCTGACTCGATTTATCCGTGGCGTGAGATTCGAAAAATGTCGCGTTCGCCGCCCGCCGGCCGAGGGTGGCCAGATCGTAGCGCTTGCCGCCGGCAATCTGGGAGTCGAACACGCCGTTCAACGCCGCGGCCAGATTGTCGCGTCCGCTCACGTCCATCACGACCTTTTCTGCATCGGCCAGCCAGTCGAGGCTGCGCCAGATTTCGCAGCCGATGACCTTTTTCGGGCGTTGCCCGCTCGGCAGCTCGCGCATCGCCTGCAAGGCGGCCGCGACCACGCCGACGTGCGTGTCATGCTTGTCAGCAAGATTGTGTGTATAGACTACCTCGGGGTTTGCGACGGTAAGGATTTCCTTGAGATCCTCCTTCAAGGAAGAGTCGGTGGCGCTCTTCACCGCGCTGCTCGGATAATCGAGCTGGATCATCACCCCGTAATGGCCGACCACGGCGGCATTGTTTTGTTCGGCCCGGCGCACAGCCATCATCTGGGCATCGGTGTGCTGGGCATAATCTCCGGCGCGGGCGCTGCCGGAACCATTGGTGCAGGTCACGCCGCCGAACCACTTCACGTCGCTGCCGTAGCATTCGCGAATGCCGTGGAAGGCCATGAATTCCAGGTCGTCCTGGTGCGCGCCGATGCCGAGATGAGTGAGGCGCTTCAACGCCGTGGCGACCGGTGCGTCGTCGGGAACGAAAACCTGGGCTGATGAATTGTGCAGTTTCATAACTTCATTTTCCATTTTCCGGCAGGCTCGCCGCCGCCACCGCCTGCCCGATCCGGCGGGATTTTTCATCCGGCACGTGCAGCGTGATCCTGGTCGCGAGGGAGGGAAACTCCTTTTGCAAAACTTCCCGTGCCCGCTCAAGCACGATGTCGCCGCCCCGCCCGGTGGTGACGCGGCCGAGGATCAGCGCATCGTCGAAATCATAAAAATCCGCATAGTGGGCAATGGCATAGCCGAGGTAGCTGCCGATCGTCTGATAAATTTTTGTCGCGCGCTCGTCCTCCCGGGTCATGAGCTTCTGCACTTCCTTGAGCCGCTCCGGCAGGCCCATGCTTTCCGGCAACGAGATGCCGGCCGCGGGCAGCAGCTTGTTGACCGCCTGCTGCGAAAAATAAAGCGCGCCCACGCCGCGGTCGCCCGACCATTCATCCGCGGGAGCTTCGGGATTATAATCGACCGGAGCGAAGGCGAGTTCATTCAACCAGCCGAGAATGCGCCCTTTTTTTTCCAAAAAACCGCCCGCCTGGCTCGAGCCCATGGCGATGCCGAGCAGGCCATTTACTTTGAGCGACATCGCGCCCGCGAGCGCAGTGAC
>DASRHD010000264.1:0-9302 GCA_035650695.1 Opitutaceae bacterium | reverse complement strand
CACGGAAAACCTCTGCGCCAAACCGGAGAACCTCCGCAGCCTGCAGGAGTATCGCAGCACGCGCACTCTCCTGCTCGATCCCGCCACCCTGCGCAACCTGGAGATTTTTCAGTCCGTCCGCGGTTCGCGTGAAGGTTCGCTCCTCGCCGCGATCAGCCGCACCCTTACCGCTGCCGGCGCGCGCCTGCTCGAGCGCTGGCTGGCCGCGCCCGCGCTCGATCTCGCCGAGATTCGCCGCCGCCAGACCCTGGTCGGCGAACTTCTGGCCCATCCATCGAAGCTGGCCGCGCTGCGTGAATCGCTCGCCGGCGTCCGCGACATTCCCCGCATCCTCGGCCGACTGCAGAACCGCCTGCGCAACCCGCGCGAGCTCGGTGGCGTCCGCGACACGCTGGCCCAGCTTCCCGCCATCCGCGCCGAACTGACAGGTTTTGGCGGAACGCTGGGGCAACATTATCTTCCCCGGCTCGGTGAATTCGCCGCCCTGCGCGATCTGCTGGCCCGCGCCCTGGCCGACGAGCTTCCGGCCGACCTGCAGGAAGGGAACTTCATCCGCGCCAGCCACGACGCCGAGCTCGACCGGCTGCGCGCCCTGACCAGCGGCAACAAGACCTGGCTTTCCGACCTCGAGGCCGGCGAGCAGCAGCGCACCGGCATCAGAAGCCTGAAGGTCCGCTTCAATTCGGTCTTTGGTTACTACATCGAAGTGACCAAGGCCAACCTCCACCTCGTCCCGGCCGACTACGTGCGCAAGCAGACCACGGCAAACGGCGAACGCTTCATCACCGAGGCCTTGAAGCAAAAGGAAAAAGAGATCTTCCACGCCGAGGAGAACGCCCTTGCCCGGGAACTGGAATTGTTCGGGGAACTGGTCGCCGCCATCCTGGCTGAATCGCCCGCCCTCGCCCAGGCGGCCGATGCCCTGGCGGAGCTCGATGTCCTCGCCGGCTGGGCAGTGCTGGCCCGCGAATGGGATTATTGCCGGCCCGAGATCGACGAGGGCGAAGGGCTCGAAATCAGTGAAGGCCGCCACCCCGTGGTCGAGCAAATGATGAAACTTGACCGCAACGGCCTGTCGGGCGCGCCGGCCTTCGTGCCCAACGACACCGCGCTGGCCTGCGACGACGCGCAGATCCTGATCCTCACCGGCCCGAACATGGCGGGCAAGTCGACCTATATCCGGCAAGTCGCGCTCATCACCCTGCTGGCGGAAATCGGCTGCTGGGTGCCGGCCAAAACCTGCCACCTCGGCCTGATCGACCGGATATTTTCCCGTGTCGGCGCAAGCGACGACCTCGCTCGCGGAAATTCAACCTTCATGGTCGAGATGAACGAGACCGCCAATATCCTCAACAACGCCACCGACCGCTCGCTCATCATCCTCGATGAGATCGGCCGTGGCACCTCGACCTATGACGGGCTGAGCATCGCCTGGGCGGTGGTGGAGCACCTCCACCGCAATCCGGAACGCGGGCCGCGCACCCTTTTCGCCACGCACTACCAGGAGCTCACCCAGCTGGAAAAGCATCTGCCGCGGCTCCGGAATTTCTCCGTGGCGGTGAAGGAATGGAACGACGACATCGTCTTCGTCCGCCGGGTCGTGCCGGGCGCGGCCGATCGCAGTTACGGCATCCAGGTGGCGCGCCTCGCCGGGCTGCCGCTCGGCGTGATCGACCGGGCCAAGACCATTCTGGCCCGGCTGGAAGGCGACGACGCCTCGGTCGAGCTTCCCGCCCCGGCCGCCCGGCCAAGGAAAAAGATCTCGGTCAAGCCGGCCGACGATTCCCAGCTCAATCTGCTCTGAACGCCACGCGCCGCTTTATTCCTGCGGATAAATCAGCACGCGATCGTGGACGAGGAGGATGAGGTCTTGTTTGCCGTCCCCCGTAACGTCGGAGATGACGGTTTCCCGCGGCTCCTGGGCTGATCCGCGCCGGCCTTGAAAATGGGCGTCCTTTTCAAAGACCTTGAAATGCATCCGGCTTTGCCAGACGCCGGCCGGATCCTGGCTGAGAATTTCGATGAGGTTCTTGTCCGGATCAATACAGGCGAGATCGAGCCGGCCGTCATTGTTGAGATCGCCGGCGACAACATCGCTGTAAGAAATATCGGGCAAGTCGGTGGTATGAGTGGCGACGGTGCGGAGGTTGAAATCCGGCTGGCCGATCGGGAGCCACCAGAAGCGGTCCTTGCCGAGCAGGAAAATATCGGCGCGGCCGGACTTCGGATCGCGCCGCGTCTCCACCCCGACCAGATCAAGTTTTCCGACCGGCATGGATTGGGCAAATTGGTAGACGCCATGGTCGTCGGGTCGGAGGAATTGCAATGATTGGCCCTGGCGGTCATAAAGCACGACCTGCGGTTTCTTCCCCGGCTCCGTCGGCAAGGCGAAGGATCCGGCGATGTCGGCCGAGGGATCGCGGGCATTAAACTGGTCGAGCACGGCGAGTTCGCCGGTCGGCTTGAGCTGCAGCTCGCGCGCATAGCCCGATCCGCTTACGAGCAATTCGGTTTTGCCGTCGCCCGCAATGTCGGCGAGCGAGAGCGCCGAGGTGTCGAGGCTGTCGACCAGGCCGGTGCGGAAACCGCTGGCGGGCGTTGCCTCGGTGAAGGAAAAATCCTTCCCTTGAACGAACAGCCGCATCGGCGCGAACGGCGTGAAAACGGCGATGTCGAGCTTGCCGTCCTGGTTGGCGTCGAACAGGCGCACCGCACGGGGATCGCTTTGCTGGCTGGGCAGATCGATGGTCTTGAGCAGCTGGGGCTTGGCGTCCGCTCCCCGCGTCCAGATTTCCAAGGCGTACTTGCCCTTGTCGCTGCGCGCAATGACAAGCTGATCGCGGCCGGTGCCGGCGAGCGGTCCGGCCGCAACGGCGAAAGGCTTGCCGGTGGTCGGCAGCGGCTGCGGATAGGTCAGCCGGCCTTCCGGAGTGAGCGCGGCGAGGCCGACGACTTGCTCCTTCGGGCTGGCAACAAAGAGCGAGGCCCGCCCGCTTCCATCCCAGTCGCCGGCCGCGAGGCTGCGCCCGTCGGAGAGGGAGGGAAATTTCTTGGCCACGGTGAAGCTGCCGTCGGGCTGGCGGAAATAGATGAAAATCTGGGCGCCCTCCGGATCGCTCACCGCCACGTCGTCGCGGCCGTCACCGGCGAAATCACCGAAGGCGTAGCTTTCCGCGGTCTTGCTGCTGGCGCGAGGGGTGAACACGCGCGGCCGCGGCACCGGAAAGGTCTCGGTGTCGGTGCCGGCCTTGGTGTCGAGGGTGAAGACGACGATCTGGCCGGTCTGGTCCTGGGCATAGGCAAATTCGACCGGGCGGCCCTTGCCGGCGGCGGCCAGCACCTGCAGCGTGCTGCGCGGCGCCTTGATCGGATAGGATTGCTCGGGGCCGAACTGGCCGTTGGCCGACTGCAGCCGGATACGCAGCGGATCACGGTTGGCGGGACTGAGGTAAACCAGATCGGGCCGTCCGTCGCCGTTCACATCAACGATGTTGAGGCCGTAGCAGCCCTCGTCGGAAAAGGGGTAGCGTTCGGGCGCGCCGAGCTCGCCCTTGGCGTCCTGATAAAAAATCGCCAGCTCCTTCTGCCCGAGCATGACGAGGTCATTGCGGCCGTCGCCGTTGAGGTCGGCGATGCCGAGGCCGGAGACGAGCTGGCTGGGATCGGGCGCTGCTTCGATCTTCTTTTCCGTGAAATCACCGTTCTTTTGCTGGTAGCGGACGGTCAAAGCCTGGGGATCGCCAGTGTAGACCAGATCAGGCAGGCCATCGCCGTTGAGGTCGCCAATAGTCAAATCGAACATGGTGATGCCGGTGGTCAGGCTGATTTTCTTGAAGTGCGCGTCGGCCACCACCGGTTCCCAGCGGTCGATGCTGACGGTCGGAGGAAGCCGCGGCGGCGGTGACCCCGGTTTGAGCTGATAGAGCAGATCGATCTGGGCGCGGTCGTTGTTGAGCACGACCAAATCGGTCAGGCCGTCACCGTTCAGATCGGCGGCGGTGAGCGCGCGGGTGTTCCAATCGAGCTTGGCCACCTCCGGGCCGCCAAGCGCGATCGATTGGGCGAGCGGTTTGTCGGCACCGAGCGCCGAAAAACCGGCGGCGAGCATCGCCGCAGCGAACAAGAACCAGGACTTCACGGATTATTTAGGATAGGCGATTCGCTCGGTGGCATAGATGCCATTGGCGTCATGCCAGGCATAATTGCGGAAATAGCTCCAGTATTTTGCCAGCGCCTCCGGATCGGGCTTGGCGGAGGGATCAATCATGGGCTTGTTCATCTCGTCGGCGTCTGGCGGAGCAGTGTCAGCCGAACCTTCCTCCGCCCTCGCCTGCGAGGCCTTGCGCACGGCTGCGGCCCGCCGGCTGCTTTCCATTCCCTGGACAAAAAGATCGAAATAAATCGGCACGATCTTGCCCATGTCCATGTAGCCGAAACCGGAGGCATTGTCGGGGAGGTCGGCGAGGAGGTTGCGTTTCACCTCCGGCTTGTCCCAGAAGGACGCCTGCTTGCCGTCGAGTCCCTGCAGGGCGCTCTCCAGCAATGCGGAGGAACCGACGCCGAGAAAGAGCCAATGGTCGGTGATGGCGTAGGAAAATCCTTTGGGCTGCTGCTGCGGCGGCGCACCCTCCGGGGCGGGCGGAGCCGGAGGGCTGAACGTGTAGAGATCGTGGCCGAGATAGCTGCGTTTCTCGAAAACCTTGTCTGCATTCTCGCCAAAAAGGCCGTGCTTGATCGATTCGACCGCGTTCGTGAGGGTGGCGGCATTTTCCACGGAAAAGGCATAAAGCGGCTGGAGACGCTCGGTGATCGGCGCGTCGGCGCCGGCCGCATCGTTGAGGGCGTTGGCCACGACGACTTGGTCGCCGAGGCTGCCGATCAGGTCGCGCCGGATGTCGATGCCGAGGCGCTGGTTGAAGTTTTTGGCGTAACCTTCAAACATTCCCGAAAACATCGGGCTGATGCCGCCGAGTGTCTCCTCCATCGCATCATAGAAATTTTTCAGGCTGAAGCGGACAGAAGAGACGGCAAAACACCGTTCCGGCACGAAGGACGGCTGCGGCGGAGCGCCGTCGGTGTAGGAAATCAACTTGGTCAGGCCGCGGCGCTCGCTGAAAGTGAGGCCGAAGTCGAGATTAGCGGAGTCCTCCCCGAGGTTGGCGGTGAGATAAAGCTCGTTGACTGCATCCAGGCCGAGGGCGGGGAGCAGGGTCGACGGATCGAAGGCAAACGGATTGGGATGATCGGGATCCTGGGCCGGTTTTTTATCCGCCAGCGCCTTCTGCGCCGCGGGATACGCGCCCTTGACGTTGGCGTAAACCACGATCTGGGACTGGCCGGCCCGGTGCTGCATACGCTGGAAACCGTCAGACTTGCCAAGCGGGTTTTCGCAGCCGCCTTTCTTGGCGGCGGTCAGCGTCCGTTGCAAAAATTCCTTCACCGGGCTGAAGTAAAAGACACCATCGCTCACCGCCCAGATGCCTTCAGGCTTCGCCTTGGAGTCGCTTTTGGCCGCGGTCTCGACGGTGTGGAGAGTGATGCCATTGAAGTCCTCGGTCGTCTCGGTGTACTTGGCCTGGCTGTCTTTGGACTCGCCGGCGGCGATCAACTTTTCGATCTTGGGAGCATTGTCGCCCACCTCGATGGCAAAGAGCAGCGGCGGGGGCGCCTTGGAATCGTGGGCATCGATCAGTGTGGTGAGGTCGGGCAGCGCGATGATCGCCTCGCCGGTGGCGAAATGAGAAAGGTCGGCCAGGGTGTAGCCGGTGTCCGCCTTGCAGCGCTCATCCCAATCGTCGATCTTCAGCTGGGCGCGCAAAGGCGCGAAATATTTCTTCACCTGGTCATCGCGCCAGGTCTTGACCCAGGGCGTCTCCGGCCAGTGCTTCACCAGCGATGGGGCATCGGTTATATAGACCACGAGGACGGCATCGTCGCCGATGAGGTTGACCAGCGGCGTGGCGGCGGCCCGGACGGCGTGCCCGGCAAAAAGCGCGAGCAGGGAAAGGAGAAGGAGTTTCTTCATGGAAGCTTGGGCAGGGTCGGACGGGTTTTGACTGGCTGAGGCGGTTCGAGATAGCGATAGCCGGCGTTGGGATTGCGGGGATCGAAGGCGAAGGCGTCCCGATTGCGAAGAAAATTCTTCACCACCGCGGACGGCACGGAGAAATTCAGGCCTTCCACGCCGATCATCATCGCCTTCATGTCGTTGACCCCGACGACCTCGCCGCGGAGATTGAAGAGCGGGCCGCCAGAATTGCCCGGATTCACCTGGGCGGTGGTCTGAATATAGAGCTGGCCGTCGAGCGGGCGGTTTTTCTGGGCAATGATGCCCTGCGAGACGCTGCGGTCGAGGCCGAGGGGGCTGCCAATGGCGAAAACGGTCTGACCTTCGGTGAGGGCGTTGGAATCGCCCAGCGGAACGGTGGGGAACACGGTGCTGCCGGCGTCCTCGATCTTGAGCAGGGCGAGATCGAGCCGCGGATCGAAGGCGACGATGCGGACGTTGTTGAACTGCACCCGTTCCAGTTCCGCCGGGCCGTGCCGGAATTGGGTGATGGAAATCTTGTATTCCCCGGCAATGACGTGCTCGTTGGTCACGACATAGCCGGCGGGATTGATGATGAAGCCGGAGCCGAGGCCGATCGGCGTGCGCACTTCGACCACGGCGTCGCCGCACCGTTCGACGTTTTCCTTCACCGTCAGGCTGGGCTGGCCGGAATTGACCCGGTAAAGATCGGTCAGCTCGTCGCCGGCGGCCGACGCGGGCGGCGCCTTTTCCGCGATGATATGGTCGATTTCGTCGCGCGGGACGGTCAGGACGGTGAAACCGAGGTCGATCACGATGTGGTCGGTTTTTTCACTGATGATGTCGCCCTTGATCTCGACGCCGTTTTTCAGACGCACCGCGGTAAGGGCGAAAACAGAAGGACTGGCGAGAAGGAGCAGAAAAACGGGAAGGAAACGGAGACGAATCATGGCGGAAAATCAGGAGACTTTGGCGGGATGGCGCAGCGCCCACACCTGGCGGGCCTGGCTGATGGTCTCGGCGAGGACGGTGGGCGTGAGCGCCTGCTTAGGATCATCGCCGATGCCCTTGGCCGGCTCGACGTGGGCTTCGATGCAAAGGCCGTCGGCACCGTAAGCGATGGCAGCGAGCGCGCAAGCGGGGACATAGGCGGCCTTGCCGACGGAGTGCGACGGGTCGACCACGACGGGAGCCCAGGTCTTTTCCTTGAGCAATGGCGTGATGGACTCGTCGGGATGACCGCGATAACCGTCAAGGGCCGGTGCGGTCCCGCGCGGGCAGAGCAAGATATTGGGATTGCCGAACGAGGCGATGTACTCGGCTGCGGAGACGAATTCATTGATCGGGCCCATGTGCATGCCGCGCTTGAGGAGGACGACGGTGTCGCGCTCGGCCACCGCCCGGCCGATGGCGCGGAGAAGCGAATAGTTGAGGGCGTTGCGCGCGCCGACCTGGAGCACGTGCACGCCGGCGTCGAGGGCGAGGCGGACATGATGCTCGTCCATCACCTCCGCGTCCACCGGCAAACCGGTGCGGCGGTGGGCTTCCATCAGGATGTCGAGCGATTTGGTGTCTCCTTGAAATGAATACGGATTGGTGCGCGGCTTCCACACTCCGCCGCGCAGGACCTGGGCGCCCGCCTCCTTCACCGCCTCCGCCGTTTCGAGAAAAAATTGCGGATTCTTCGGATCAATCGTGCACTGGCCGGCGATGACAAGCAGTTCCTCGCCCACCGTCACGCCCCCCAGGATAATGCGGTGGGTCGAGAGGTCGGACCGGCGGTCCATCAGCTTGAACGGCGACTGGATGCGATCCACCCGCTCGACAAAGGGAAGGCCCTCGAGGCGGTTGAGCATCAATTCGTCCCGTTCATCGCCGAGGATGGCATAAATGGTCCGCACCGCCCCGATGATGGGCTGAAGCTGGCAGCCGAATTCGGCCACGATACGCGTGACCTCCGCGAGCTGTTCGGGCGTGAGGCGGTTGGCTTTCGGCAGAATCATGACGTGGGCGCTGGCACTAAACTCGACACATTCCGTCCATTTTTAAGCAGCTGTCAAAGGAACTCCTCAAATTCCGCCGGGAGCGGCGCCTCCGCCCGAAACCGCGTCTTTCCGCCCGGCCATTCATAGTCGAAAGCCACCGCCAGGGAGTGGAGAAAAAGCCGCCGGCAGCCGGTGCGGCGGGCAAAGGCATGGTTGTGCTTGAAATCGCCATAGCTCGCGTCGTTTACGATCGGCAGACGGCGGCGGGCGCACTGCACGCGCAACTGGTGGCTTCGGCCGGTGAGAGGCTGGAGTTGCAGCAGGGAAAGGCGCGGTTCGGCGCGGTTGCTACGGAGCAGCTGCATCCGGCACTCGGCCGGAAGGTTCCCCACGGCGCGGGTGCGGATGTGCCCGCCCTTCTTATCGACCGAGAGCTGGTCGCGCCAGAGCTCCTCCGGCCGCGCCGGCGCGCCGAAGACCAGGGCGCAGTAAGTCTTGTGAACCTGCCGCTCCTTGAACTGGGCCCGAATTTCGCGCGCGAGCGCTCCGTCGGCCGCCGCGAGAATGACGCCGGAAGTCGGCGAATCGAGACGGTTGAGCAGCCACAGCCGCGCATGGCCGCCCTCCCCCGCTCCGCCGGCCGACCAGCGATAACATTCCTCTTCCGTTTCATAACCGGCGTTGAGCAGCGAGCGGGCCGCGTCCGCCGGTTTGTTCGGATGGGAGAGGACGCCGGCCGGCTTGTCGAACGCCACCACGCCGTTGGCATCGCGCGCCACCACGCGCACCCTGGGACCGAGCGGCAGCGCCGACCAGAAACTTTCCGGCGGCGCGCTCACTAGTAATAATAAAAGGTGAAGGTCAGCTGCTGATCGTTTCCCAGCATGGCGATCATGTCGTCGGTCCACGCCCCGTAGGGAGCGCGGTCGGTGATGGCGCTGACGCAGTACCGTTGGCCCAGATCGCCGGCGTTTCCATCCACTTTCACGATCTCCGTGATGTTGCCCTTCGAATTGAGCCGGAAGGTCACCACCACATGGGTGCCGCTCACCGGATAAATGCCGCTATTGCTTAAGATGTGGTCCCATTCGGCCTGCACCGTGTTGATCAGCTGCTGCAGGTACTGGCCGTAGTTGCTCCAGCGCGCATCCCAGGCGTTCTCGCCGGTTTTTATCGTACCCACGGGATTTTCCTCAAATACCGCCGGCCGCACATCGCGCTCGTTCAGCGTCGGCCGCGGCCGCGGATGCATGGGATCGGGTGCCGGGACGGCGGAATTGGCACCCTCG
>DASRHD010000263.1:0-11712 GCA_035650695.1 Opitutaceae bacterium | reverse complement strand
ACATGACCTCCGGGTGGAGCGCGCTCGCCCTCTGCCTCGTGCTCGGCCGGCGGCTCGGTCACGGTCGCGAACCGATGCCGCCGCACAGCATGGTGCTGTGCATGACGGGCACGGGCATGCTTTGGGCCGGTTGGTACGGTTTCAACGCCGGCAGTGCGCTGGCGGCCGACTGCGTCGCGGTCAACGCCTTCGTCACCACCACCCTGGCGGCGGCGGCCGGCTGTTTCAGCTGGCCTCTGCTCGAGTATCTCCGCCGGGGCAAGCCGAGCGTGCTCGGCTTCTGCTCCGGCGCGGTGGCCGGCCTCGCCACCATCACCCCCGCCAGCGGCTTCGTCACTCCCGGCGTGGCGGTGCTGATCGGGCTGGTGGCCGGCGTCGCCACCTACACCGCCTGCAATTTCCTCAAATCCCGGTTTAACTACGACGATTCGCTCGACACGTTTGGAGTGCATGCGGTCGGCGGCACGATCGGCACGGTTCTGGCCGGCATTTTCGCTACCGCGGAAATCAACCCGGCCCTGGCCTCTGGTCCCATCGCCGGACTGGTCGGCCGCATGCTCTGGTTGGAGCAACTCAAGGCCGGCGCCATCGTCGTGGCCTGGTCGGTGATCGCGACCATTGTCATCGCCAAGGCGGTCGGCTTCGCCTTCGGCGGGCTCCGGGTCAGCGACGAAGATGAGACGATGGGGCTCGACCTGGCGGAGCACGGCGAGGAAGGCTACATCGTGGAGTAAACGAAGGTTTTTCGGCGGTGCTGCCAACCGGTGGCGATGCCGTGCGCGGCCTCGCGCCGTCAGCCCCGCCCGAATCAGATTGAATTGGGCCGCCTTCCGCCATAGAAAGAATGGGTCCGGTTTCGGACTTCACCCTCATGTTGACCCGGAGGGAAATGTTGCTCGCGTTAGGCGCCCTGCCGATCGCCGGTCTGGTGGGTAGGAATCGGCTGTATGCCGATGCGGCCAGGGAATTGCCCCGGCGCCTGCTCGGCCGCACCGGCCGCGAGGTCGTGCCGCTCGGGCTGGGCGGACAGGGTTCATTGCAGTGGACCAGGCCGGGACTCGATGCGCCCGACATCATCGTGCGCGCCGTGCAACTCGGCATCAATTACCTCGACACCTCCAATATCTACGGGCCGAGCCAGGAATATTACGGCGAGGCGTTCCGCCGCCTGCACCTCAAGCCGACCGACCCGCATTACGACGTTGGGCTGCGCGAGAGTCTTTTTCTCAACAGCAAGGCGCACCGCCGGTTTGCCCGCGAGCCGGTCAGGACCGGCCCGACCGCGATCGACGAGTTGAAAACCGCGCTGACGCTGATGTTCGGCGACGGCAAGGGTTTCATTCCGGAGGGCGCCTATCTCGATTCGTTTCAAGTCCACAACCTCAGCCTGCCCGAGCAGGTGGAGGAAATCTACGAGGGCATGGCCGAGCGCGGCTCGCGCATGCCGGAGCGCATCGGCGTGCTGCCCGCCCTGCTTGATTATCGCGACGGCACGAACTACACCGGGCTGAACCCCGAAAACCGCCGCTATCTCCGCCATATCGGCATCACCGGACACTGGAATTCGCCGGTGCTGATGCGGGCGCTGCGCTGGGACAAGGACAACATCATCGACACGCTGCTCGTCGCGCTGAACGCCAATGACCGGATCTGCCTGCCGCACCAAAACAATGTCCTCCCCCTCGCCATCGCGAAGGGTTTGGGCGTGATCGCGATGAAAATTTTCGCCGACGGCGCCTTCTACGGCAAGCCGGCGCGCAACACCATTGATTACAACGACGTCGTCAGCTCGGTTGGAAAATCGGGCGCCATCGCCTATTCCGACCTCGTGCGCTATCCGCTGTCGCTCCCCGGGGTGACCTGCGCCATTACCGGCATCGGCCAGATCGATCGTGACCATCCGGAAAACGACCAGCTGGTGGCGAATCTCGCCGCCGCCCGGATGGACATGCCATCGGCGCTGGAGCGCCGGCGGATCGAACAGGAGGCGGAGGCGCGGCATGGCGGCACCAATTATTTCCAGGACAAGCTGCGCGGGATCGTTCAGCCGAGCGACGTTCGCGCCCGGCATGACGGCGACCGCATCGTGGTGGAATGGAATACCGCCCTGGCCGGCGCCGACCCGATCCGTTCGTATGAAATCCGCTCCGGTGAAAAACTCCTCCTGGCCGTGCCTTTCCGGCCCCAGCTGACGGAGGCGCCGCTCTCGGTTTCGGTTCCGTCCGCCGAGGTTGGCCCGGAAGGGGTGACCGTGGTGGCGTCCGAAGCGGCGCCGCGACCGAGCTGATTTGCGGCTGTAGGTTGCGGTTGCCTTGGCGCGGCCTCGTGGCTTTTTGATCTTCCATGGCGACCTCGCTGCGCATCCGATCCCTGGCGTCGAATTCTGCTTTCGGCCTGGCCTGGCTGATTCTTTCCCTTGGCGCCGTCTCCCGCGCCGCCGACTCGGCTCCGCCAGCGGCCGATGCCGGTTATCATATCATCGGCGCCGGCATCACCGGCGCGAGCCAGCTCCAGCCCGGCGTCGGCAGCGAATCAAAGCTCGAACTCCGTTCCTCCGACGCGCGGTTGACGGAGGCGTTTGATTGGGCAAAGCGGCAGGCCAGCGTCTACGCCCGCGACGCCGGCGACCCGGTCGGGCCTTGGTACGAGGGCGGCGAACCCGGCCGCGAATCGTTCTGCATGCGTGACATCTCCCACCAGGCCGTCGGGGGCCATGCGCTTGGCTTCGCCCGGCACAACCTCAACATGCTGCATCGCTTTGCCGAAAACATCGCCGAATCGCGCGACTGGTGCAGTTACTGGGGCATGACGCGGATGAACCAGCCGCGCCGGGTGGACTACAAGGACGACGCCCATTTTTGGTACTGCCTCCCCGCCAACTTCGATGTTCTGGCCGCCTGTTACCGGATGTATTTGTGGACGGGTGATCCGGCTTACGTCAGCGATCCAGTTTTCCTTAATTTTTATGACCGCACGGTCGACGACTATGTCCAGCGCTGGGCGCTGGATCTGGACCGGATCATGACCCGGCCGCGTCTGCTTAACGTCCGGGGCATTTTCGATCCGGACGATAAATTCCAGAAGGCACGCGGCATTCCCGGCTACGATGAGCAGACCAAGGGCTACGTGGTCGCCGCCGACGTCCTCGCCACGCAATACGCGGCGTACAATGCCTACGTTTATTTCCAGGAATTTCTCGGCCACGAGGACCGCGCGCGGCTTTTCGCCGAAAAGGCGGCGGCGGTGCGCAACCTGCTCAACACCGCTTGGTGGAACGCCGCCGACAACTGTTTTTATGCTCGCGTCAACGCGGACCACAAACTGGAGGGGCGCGACGCCGGCGTGCTGCTCTACCATGGCGTGGTGGAGGACGGCCCGAAGCTTAAGGCTGCGCTTGGTGCGGTCGGCGTCAGCCGGACCAGCGCCGAGATTCTGTACCGGTATGGCGAAGCCGACGCGGCCTACGACCGCCTGATGGCTGTCGTCTTCGACGCCGGCAGCCGCCGCGAATATCCCGAGGTTTCCTTTTCCTGGATCGGCGCGTTCGTGACCGGGACGATGGGTGTCAACGTCGAGGCGCCGGCGCCGCTCGATGCCTGGGTGAAAGGCTATTGGGTCGACAAAATTGTCCGCACGCTGCCGGGGCTTGGCTCCAAAGTCGCCTGGGCTGAGCTTCGCAATCTGCCCGTTCGGGCCAACGAAATTGCCGTCCGCCACGAGGGCACAACTAAGACCGTGATGACAAACTTGTCCGGCCCCGCTTTTATCTGGCAGGCGTGTTTCTCCGGCGCGCACGAGACCCTGCTGGTCAATGGCCAGCCGATGAAGGCCACGCTCGAGCCGGGCTGGCTCGGCGCCACCCTCTCGTCCGTGCGCGTCACCCTGGGCGCCGGCGGCATCGTAACGGTCGAGGTGCCGAAATAACCTGCGCGCGCCTCATCCGTGCGCCATTGCAAAAGGTTCGAGGCCATCCGCTTTTTTTTTTGAAAACGCCCCCTAATCGGGGTGCGCAAAAACTCTTCTGCCTGCCGCCCGCGCCTCCCGTGAGGTTGAAGTTAGGCCGGCGTGCCGGTATGCCTCCAGACTGGCGTCGCGCCTTTTTCGCTCTGCGGCGCCGGCTCTTAACCCACCGCTGCCTATGAACCGCCGCGACTTCCTCAAAATCTCCGCCAAGGCGGCGACCATCGCTTCCGCCGCCAAGGCCGCTGGCCTGCTCAGCGCCAATCCGCCAGCCGCGCCCACCGCGGCCGACGGCGCTGCGCCGGCCAAATCCGAACAGGGCTGGGTCCCGGCTGACCCGCCGAACGCGCCGGTGGGCACGGCCCGCGGCATTTTCCCCGGCCGGGTGGTCTGGATGCGCGATCTCGCGGCGACGCCGTGGAAGGGCGACATCAATGCCAGCCACTGGTGGGATGCGGGTTCCGGCGTCAACCAGGAGGTGGTCGACCGGATGATGTCGCGTTCGTTGCAGGCATTGACCGGCGCCGCAAGCGACGCGGCGGCCTGGGAAAAACTTTTCACCCACTTCAACGCGGCGCACCAGCGCAGCGGCGGCTATCAGGCCGGCGAACTGGTTGCGCTCAAGATCAACTGCAACAACGCCTACGCCGGCTACGGCGACAACGACAACCAGATCGATGCCTCGCCGCAGGCCGTCCTCTCCATGCTCCGTCAGCTCACCGGTCCCGCCGGCGTGCCACAGAAAAATATTGTCGTTTGCGAAGCCATCCGCGTCATTCCCGACCATCTTTACCAGCCCTGCCATGCCGAGTTTCCGGAAGTTCTCTGGATGGACTCGAAGGGCGACGGCAGCAACGGCCGGCAACCGGTCACCTGGCACAAGGACGCCTTTGCCCGCTCGATCGCGGAAAACAACCAGGTCGGCACCAGCATTCCCGAGCTGATGTTTCAGGCCGCCTACATCGTCAATATGTCGCTGCTCAAGGGCCATCCCACCTGCGGCTTCACCCTCACGGCCAAAAACCATTACGGTTCGATCGACGGCCGCGACCATAAATATTATATCAATACTTGGCAGCACCGGATGGGTATCTACAATCCGTTCGTGGACCTGATTGGCGCGAAACACCTCGGCGCCAAAACCGTCCTCTTCATGATCGACGGCCTGTTCGGAACGCGCGACGCGAACGATCCGGTGATCGAGCAGTTTGCCGGCTGGAAAAATCTTTTTGGCGGCCAGTGGTCCGCCAGTTTTTTCATGTCCCAGGATCCGGTGGCAATCGATTCGGTCGGCTACGATTTTCTTCGCTCGGAATTTGGCGCCTATCTTGCCAGCAGCCACGGCGGCGGCCATGAGGTGAACGCCGACAACTACCTGCACGAAGCGGCCCAGGCCGATCATCCGCCCTCGGGCACGGTTTACCAGCCCGACGGCCTGCGCCTCACCAGCCTGGGCGTGCACGAGCACTGGAACAACGCCACCGAGAAAAAATACAGCCGCAACCTCAGCCGCGACGGCCGGGGCATCGAGCTGATCGCGGTGCACGAACAAGGCGCGGCCTGAGCCGCGACTTCCCCGCCGTGACCAACCATGAGGCAGCCCGCTTGCTGGAGCAGTTCCGGGCCGGTCAGGTCGGTCGCGACAAGGTCCTGCGGGCCTTCCAGGCCGCGCCGGTGGCCGATCTCGGGTTTGCCCAGCTCGACCTTCATCGCGGTCTACGTAACGGCTTCCCCGAAGTCATTTTTGGCCCGGGCAAGACCGCCGAGCAGGTGGTGAAGATCGCCGCCCGGCTGCTCGGCCATGAGAAGCGGGTGCTGCTCACCCGGGCCTCGCCGGAACAGGTGCGGGCGCTGCGCAAAAAATTCCGCCGGGCCGTCCATCACGAGCTGGCGCGATGCGTCACAATCGAGCGGAAGCCGCTGCCGCGCCGGCCCGGCCTCATCGTGGTGGCCTGCGCCGGGACGAGCGACCTGCCGGTGGCGGAGGAAGCGGCGGTGACGGCAGAAATCATGGGCAACCGCGTCGAGCGCATTTCCGACGCCGGCGTGTCCGGTCTGCACCGCCTGCTCAACCGTCTCGAAACGGTGCAGAAGGCCAACGTCATCGTGGTCGTCGCGGGTATGGAGGGCGCGCTGCCCTCCGTCGTCGCCGGCCTGGTGGCGAAACCGGTCATCGCCGTGCCGACCAGCATCGGCTACGGCGCGAGCTTCGGCGGCCTGGCGGCCCTGCTCGGCATGCTCAACAGTTGCGGCAGTGGCGTCACCGTGGTCAACATCGACAACGGTTTCGGCGCCGGCTTCGCCGCCTCGCAGATTAACGCCCTGGCCTGCCGCCCATGAACGTCCTCTATCTCGACATTTTCAGCGGCATCAGCGGCGACATGTTTATCGGCGCGCTGATCGATCTCGGGGTGGACGCCCGCGAACTCGAACACCAGCTGGAAAAATTGAAGCTCGACGGCTACCGCCTGTATGTCGCCCGCCGGCAGAATGGCGGCATCGGCGGGGTGAAGTTTGATGTCACCTTGACCGGGAATCACGATCACCACCACGACCACGGGCATGGTCATGCGCACGAGCATGCCCACTGCGGCCACGACCATCCTCATCACGACGGCAGCCGGACCTTCACCAAAATCGAAGCGATGATCACCCGGAGCAAGCTGTCGGCCTGGGTGAAAAAAAAGTCCATTGCCGTCTTTCGCCGCATCGCCGAGGCGGAGGGGAAAATTCACGGCCTGCCGTCGGACAAGGTCCATTTCCACGAGGTGGGGGCGGTCGATTCGATCGTCGACATCGTCGGCGCCTGCATCGCCCTTGAATTGCTCGGCCGGCCCCGGGTACTCGCCGCTCCGGTGGTGGAAGGCACCGGCTGGATCGATTGCGCGCACGGCCGCCTGCCGGTCCCGGCGCCGGCGACCCTGGCCATTCTGGCCGAGCGCGGCGTCAGCCTCACGCAATGCGAGGAGCCGCACGAGCTCGTCACCCCGACGGGCGCGGCCCTCCTGGCGGAATTTGCCGAAAGCTTCGGCGTGCTCGAGGGTTTCGTCGCGGAAAGAATCGGCTTCGGCCTGGGCACGCGTGAAAACAAGTCACGGCCCAACGTTCTTCGCGCCGTGCTGGGCAAGCGCACCGTGCTCAATCCACAGTCATCCGGCGCGTGGGACTGGGAAACGGACCGCGTCGCCGTCCTCGAGACCAACCTCGATGACATCAACGCCGAGCTCCTCGGCCATTTTCTCGAGTCGGCCCTGGCCGCCGGCGCGCTCGACGTCTTTCACACGCCGATCCAGATGAAGAAAAACCGCCCCGGCGTCCTCCTCACGGTGATGTGCGCGGAGACGGACGCGGACCGGTTTGCCGAGCTGATTTTGCGCGAAACCACGGCCTTCGGCGTGCGGCGGACCATCGCCGAGCGGCGGAAGCTCCGCCGGGAGTTCGCCGAAGTGAAGACGCCGTTCGGCCAGGTGACGGTGAAAACCGGACGCCTCAATGGCAAGGTTGTGCAGGCGGCCCCGGAATTTGCCTCCTGCCGCAAGCTGGCGGAGAAAGCGGGCGTGCCGCTGAAACGGATTTACGAGGCCGCGGTCGAAGGCGCGGGCAAATTGAAAAAATGACCGAGCCCGCCGGAAAACTGGAGCAGCTGCGCGACCGAATTCGCAACTACGGTTCCTGCCTCATCGCCTATTCCGGCGGGGTGGATTCGGTTTTTCTTGCTCACGTCGCGCACCAGGTCCTGGGACCGCGCGCCATCGCGGTGATCGCCGATTCGCCCAGCCTCCCGCGGCGCGAACTGGAGGAGGCGCTGGCCATCGCCAAGCAATTTCGCTTCCCCATCCGGGTGGTGCATACGGCGGAGTTTGATAACTCCGACTACACCGCCAATCCGGTCAACCGCTGCTATTTTTGCAAGCAGGAGCTCTTTGAGGAGCTTACCGCCATCGCCCGCGAGGAGGGATTCGCCACCATCGCCTACGGCGAAAACGCCAGCGATGCCTCCGATATCCGTCCCGGGGCCAAGGCGGCGGCGGAATTTCGCATCTGCGCGCCGCTGAAGGAAGCCGGCCTGACCAAGGCGGAAATCCGCGCGCTCTCGGCGCAGCTCGGCTTGCCCACCGCGGAGAAGCCGCAGATGGCCTGCCTGAGCTCGCGCGTGCCGCACGGCGAGGCGGTGAGCCTGGAAAAGCTGCGGATGATCGAGGCGGCCGAGAACGTCCTTCGCGACCTCGGTTTCCACGACGTGCGCGTCCGACACCATGAATTGGGGAGTGCGGAACGCGGAATGCAGAATGGAAATGCACTAGCCGACGGAATTATCCAATCCGTAATCCAAAATCCGAAATCTGCCATCGTCCCGGCGCTGGCCCGGATCGAAGTCGGGCCTGCCGAACTGCCGAAATTTCTGGCCGACGGAACAGCCGGGCGCGTTGCCGGCGCGCTCAAACAAATCGGCTACGCTCACGTGACCGTCGACCTCCAAGGCTATCGGCGCCCGGCATAGGCCGGTTGCAAACCAGTCGACAAGGCGGCGGGAAGCCGCTTCCTTCTCTCCGGAAAATTTATGCCTCCGCTCAGCCAGCTTGTTTCCACCCTGCAGCTCGCCATCGGGCCGGTCATCCTCATTTCCGGGGTCGGCCTGCTTCTGCTCAGTTTCACCAATCGCTTCGGCCGGTTGCTGGATCGGGCCCGCCTGCTCAACCGCGAGTTGCAGAACGAGGCGGCGCAATTGCCGAAGCTGCGCTACCAAATTGCGGTTCTGCACAAACGCGCCAACATCCTGCGCTTTTCCATCTTGCTCGGCGCGATCACCGTGCTGATGGCGGCCTGCCTGATCCTCGGGCTGTTTCTCGGCGTTTTGCTCAAGGTGGAGCTCAACTGGGCCATCATCCCGATCTTTTGCATCTCGCAGCTGACCCTGATCGGCTCGATCGTCGCCTTTATCCGGGAGATGAACCTTTCGCTCACCGCCTTCCGGGTGGAAATCGGCGAGGCGGAGACTCCTTCGGAGCCGCGGCGCTGACGATGCATTCGTCCTCGCGCGGGTATTTTTTGCCCTCTCGTGACTGGCAAAAAACGGTGAGTTTTCGATAAAAAATGCGAAGCAGGCGGGCCGGCAACAGGACCATAATTGGTCCATGGAAAAGGTATGTATCATCGGCGCCGCGCTGGTGGTCGGCTTCATCACCGCCAGCCTTGCCCGCTTCATCGGAGTGATGCCCAGTACGGCTGTGATCGTCGGCCTGCTGCTGTCCATTTACGGCGGCTGGCTGGGCGAACAGCTCTTCCTCAAGATTCACCATTAGCCTGTCAGGGACCGGAAGGTCTCACGGCTGCCGCCTCGTCGCTCAGCTCCCCGACGCGGACGGAGGTGGTCATGGCCACGTCGGCGGCGTCAAAACGGCCGCGGCATTCCAGCGTGTAGGCCAGCTCGATCAGCTCGAGACGGAGCTGATCGAGCTTTTTCAAGACGTCATCGAAGGCGGTTTCAGGCATCGGGCGGGTGGGGCGGTCTGCGGTTATCGGGCGGCGATCGCCACAACCGAACCCAGGTTGGCGAGGCCCTTTTCAAACTGCTTTCCGATCATGTCGTCGCAGTTGATGAAGAGCGACGCGATCTTGGCCGGGAAACTATTTTTGCCCGACATGCTCCAGCTTACGACCGTCCGGTCGCCTTCGGCTTTGAAGGTGAACTCCGCGTCGGCCGTGCCGGCGAACGGCTTCAAGAAATGCAGCCGGAAGCGGATGAGTTCGTTCGGACGGCTTTCCAGCAGGGACATGCGGCCGGCGCCTACCTGGTTGTTGCCCGCCCAGCTGAAGCTGGCGCCGTCGCCGGCGGGCGGACCGGAAAAGTCCACCTTGCATTGCGGATCGAGCTTGGCCCAGGGCGACCAGTCCTGAAACTTGTGCAGATCGTTCACCTGGTCGAAGACAACCGCGGCGGGCGCGGCAATGGTGGCGGAGCGGGTGACGCGGAAATTGTCGGGGCGCAGCGCCGCGACGATCAAGAGCACGGCGAGGGCGACGGCAAGAACGAGAAGAATTTTGGTGATCATGGGAGTAAGTTGCGGCGGACGGCGGAGGCCGGTGCCGGAGGTTAAGATTTGTCGTAGGCTTTTTTCAGTTTTTTCACGTCGATTTTGACCATTTGCATCATCGCTTTCATCACCCGGGCCGACTTGGCGGGATCCTTGTCCTGTATCATCTTGAGAAGAATGGACGGAATGATCTGCCAGGAGACGCCGTATTTGTCCCGGAGCCAGCCGCAGGCGACGGGCTCGCCGCCGCGGCAAAGCTTTTTCCAGAGGGTGTCCACCTCGGCTTGATCCTTGCAGTCGACGAAGAGCGAGATCGCCGGACTGAAGGTGTATTGCGGACCGCCGTTGAGGGCGATGAAGGTCTGACCTTCCAGCTGGAACGTCACGGTCATGACCGACCCCTTCGGCCCCGGCCCGGCGTCGCCATACCGGCTGATCTCGACGATCTTGGACTTCTTAAAGATCGAGGTATAAAATCGCGCGGCTTCCTCCGCCTGGTCATTGAACCACAGGAATGGACTGATTTTTTGCATGGCGGTCTCCTTCCGGACAGCGGTCAGGGCATCGGCTGCGACACAATGACCATCCAGAACACGCCAAAGCGGTCGACGACCATGCCGAAACAGGGCGAAAAGAAAGTTTTGCCCAGCGGCATCTCCACCCGGCCGCCATCGGCCAGGGCGGAAAAGCGACGTTCGGCCTCGGCGGAGTCGGCCACGGCGAGGGAAAGCGCGAAGCCTTCAAAAGTCGGTTTTCCTCCGCAGCGGCCATCGGACGCCATCACCTGGGTCGAACCGACGGTGAAATTTGAATGCATCACCTTGTTTTCCCCACCGGGCGGCACGCAGCCGGGCGGCGGCGGTTCCGGGCTGTCCTTATAGCGGATGAGCGCGGTGACCTTGGCGCCGAGGGCGGTGCGGTAGTATTCGAGCGCTTCTTCGCATCGGCCGTCGAAGAAAAGGTACGGTTGGATTTGCGGCATGCCGGCCGCGGCGGGCGAGCTGGTTTTGGCGGAAGAGGAAGACAAGGTCGTATTCATGGATTTTAGCGGGTTGATGTTTGTGTGTTCAAAAACTCAACGGATGAGCGGACCGATTCCGGACATCCGCGGCGGAATCAGATGTTTTTTTCGCCGGGCACGAAGCGCGGGACGAACAGCACGGCGTACGCATCGCGATAGACCCAGGCGAGATAGAGCTCCAGGGCGGTGAAGACGGCGGCCATGGGCAGGCCGGAGTGCTCCAGCACGATATGAAAGGCGAGGCTGTTGACCAGAAAGGGCGCGAGCAGGAGCAGGGCCAGCGGGACAAAGCGGTTGAGCAGAAGCAGCACGCCGACGATCAGCTGGGTCGCGCCGATCAGCTGCATCATATAGCCGGACTTCATCAGCGCGCCGGCGAATGCCGCGGCGTCGGCGGCGATCGGCGTCTTCGGCGGCGGCATAAAATTGAAAAACATGTTCAGCCCGAAGACGACGAGGGGGAGCCCCAGCAGAATCCGGACAATGGTGGGAACAATGGCCTTTTTTTTGCGGCCATCGGCGGTATTGGATGTGGATTGGGCGGTCATGGTTTTGTCCTCAAATTCTGGCCGCAACGGCCGCGAGCCGGTCGATGGTCTCGCTCCAGCCTTGGTGAAAGCCCATTTGTTCGTGTTTTTTCCGGTCCTCAATGGACTTGTGGCGGACGCGCGCCGTGTACCGGGTTTTGGCATCCGG
>DASRHD010000262.1:0-4331 GCA_035650695.1 Opitutaceae bacterium | reverse complement strand
GCGGTGGATCAGGATGAGTCTTATACGCTCGAGATCGATTCCAGCCGGGCGGTTTTGCGCGCACCCACCGTCATCGGCGCCCTCCGTGGCTTGGAAACGCTTTTGCAGCTGCTCCAAGCCGATGCCAACGGCTACTTTGTCCCGGCGGTGAGTGTTCACGATCAGCCGCGTTTTCCCTGGCGCGGGCTCCTCATCGACGTGGCCCGCCACTGGCAGCCGATTGAGGTGATCGAGCGCAATCTCGACGGAATGGCGCTGGTCAAGCTCAACGTCCTGCACCTGCACCTGACCGATGACCAGGGCTTCCGGATCGAAAGCAAAACTCATCCGGAGCTGGTGGCCAAAGGCTCGGACGGAAAATATTTCACTCAGGAGCAGATGCGCGAGATTATCGCCTGCGCGGCCGCGCGCGGCATCCGTGTCGTGCCGGAATTCGACCTGCCCGGCCACGCCACCAGCTGGGTGGTTTCCCATCCCGAGCTGGCGAGCCAGCCCGGGCCGTACGAAATCGAACGCCACTGGGGCGTCTTTGATCCGGTGCTGGATCCGACCAATGAAAAAACCTATGCGCTGCTCGACGATTTCCTCGGCGAGATGGCCGAGCTCTTTCCCGACGCTTACATTCATATCGGCGGCGACGAGAACAACGGCGTGCAATGGAGCGCAAACCCCCGCATCCAGGCGTTCATCCGCGAGCACAAGCTCGGCGACAATGCCGGCCTGCAGACCTATTTCAACCAGCGGCTCTCCGCCATCCTGGCCAGGCACGGCAAACGCATGATCGGCTGGGATGAAATTTTCCAGCCCGGCCTGCCCAAGGACAGCGTCATTCAATCCTGGCGCGGGGTCGATTCGCTCGCGACTGCCGCAGAGCAGGGCTACTGCGGAATTCTGTCGAATGGTTATTACATCGATCAAATGCACCCGGCGGCGGAGCACTACCGCAACGATCCGATCCCGGCAGGCACGCACCTCTCCGCCGACGAACAGAAACGCATCCTCGGCGGAGAAGCCACGATGTGGTCGGAGTGGGTCACCCCGGAAACCATCGACTCGCGCATCTGGCCGCGCACCGCGGCCATCGCCGAGCGCCTCTGGTCGCCTGCGACGGTGACGGACATGGCTGACATGTACCGCCGGCTGGCGCTGGTCAGCGCCCGTCTTGACGAGGCGGGACTGCTGCATGAGCGCAACCGCGGCTCCATGCTGCGACGGCTGGCGGGAGATAATGTCGATCACGCCGGCCGGGAGGCACTCAAAATTTTCGTCAGCCTGATCGAACCGGTGAAAAATTATAATCGTGGCAAATTGCAGCCGAATTCTGTCCAGGGCACTCCCCTCACCGGGCTGGCGGACTGTGCCCGACCGGAGAGCGATGAGGCGCGCACGTTCGCTGCCGCGGTCGACCAGCTACTGGCCTCCCCCTCCCGCGATCCGGGCCTGGCCGACGCCATCCAGCGCAAGCTGGAAAGCTGGGCCGCCGCCGGGCACCTTGCCGCCATCGTCCTGCCCGTCCAGGCGCCGCGCCTGCGGGAGGCTGCACCGCTCGCCCAGGCTTTGGAGGACTCGAGCCGAGCCGGCCTGGAAGCGCTGACGGCGTTGCGCTCCGGCCAGAAGCAAGCGGACGCATGGCGCACCGCCCGGCTGGCGGTGATCGACCGCGCCGCCGAGCCAAACGGTTCCGCGACCGAGCTAGCCGTCCTTGCTCCGCTCAAACGGCTGGTCATGGCGGCGGCCGGCCCCTAGCCATTTGCTTTTCCCCAAACTCCGCAAATCCAGGCCTCCAATGAATCCTCCCAGTAGCAGCGGCGCGACTTCCCCCGCGCCTCAGACCGGTTACAACCGTTTGCTTCTCGTCGTCGCCGGTCTTGGCGGCCTTCTCTACGGTATCGATGTCGGCATTATTGCCGGCGCGCTGCCGTATCTACAGGACACGTCTGGCTTCAACGCCGGTCAGCTCTCGTTCATTGTCGCCGCGGTTCTTTTGGGCAGCGTGATTTCAACCCTCTTTGCCGGCCTGCTGGCGGACTGGATGGGCCGCAAATGGCTGATGGCTGCGAGTGGCGCGATGTTTGTGGTCAGCATTCCGATGATCGCCCTATCGCACGCCTATGGAACCCTCGTGCTTGGCCGCCTGCTGCAGGGCACCAGCGCCGGCCTGATCGGCGTGGTCGTGCCTTTGTATCTGGCGGAATGTCTGAGCGCCTCCAGCCGGGGCAAAGGCACGGGAATTTTCCAATGGATGCTGACGTTCGGCTTCGTCGTGGCCGGCGGCATTACGATGTATTTCAGCTATCGCCTCGGCCAGATCACCAAGCTCGGCGATGCCGCTCAGATTTTCACGTTCAAAGACCATGCTTGGCGCAATACCTTCTGGGTCTCACTCCCACCGGGCGTTCTCTTCCTGATCGGCAGTTTCGTCGTGGCGGAATCGCCGCGCTGGCTCTTCCGCCGCGGCCGGAAGGAAGCGGCCCAGGCCGCATTGCTGCGCTCCCGCACGGAAGAGCAGGCGCGCACCGAAATGAAGGAAATGGAGGAAACGGCCGCGGCGGAAAAGGCCCAAACCTCCACCGGCGCTAAAATCAGGGAATCCCTCCTGCGCCGGAAATACGTGGTGCCGTTCATCCTCGCCTGCGTCATCCTTGCCTGCAACCAGCTCACCGGCGTCAACTCCATCATTGGTTACAACACGACCATTCTCCTGCAGGGCGGACTTTCCGACGTCCAGGCGCACGTCGGAAGCCTGGTCTTCAGCGTGGTGAATTTTTTCATGACCATGGTCGCAGTCATGCTGGTGGACCGCAAGGGACGGAAATTTTTGCTCAGTCTCGGTAGCGCGGGCATCATCGTGTCACTCCTCTGCACCGGCGGGCTTTTCCATCGGACGGAACAGCGGCAGGTGGACGTGCGGAACGCGGTGCAGGCCATGGTGGGCGCCGATCAGATGCTGACCCTGCCCTTCGACCAGCACGCGGCCGATACGTTGCTGGCCAGCGGCGGCGATGGCCAGGCCATCAGCAGCCAGCCGGTCTCGCTCGTGATCATTTATTCCTATGGTGATTTCCGGTCGGCCACCCGCGTGGTGCGCTCGGCGGATGCCGGCGCCCAGCCGCTCCAGATCAGGCGCGACCTCCCCGGCAGCAAGGTGGAGGCGTTTTTCCAGAATCCCTCCGCCGATCTCACTGCCGCCCAGACCGCGCCGCTCAAAATCGAAAACGCCCTGATCACGCCGGTGCCGAGCGAGGCGAACGGCTGGCTGGTGGCGGTCACCCTTTATCTTTTCATGGCATTCTTCGCCGTCGGCCCCGGCGTGTGCGTGTGGCTGGCGCTGTCTGAATTAATGCCCACCCGCATCCGCTCCAACGGCATGAGCATTGCCCTGCTGATCAATCAGGCGGTCTCGACGACGATCGCCGCCATCTTCCTGCCCACGGTGGGCAAACACGGCTATGCCTCGATGTTTTTTGCTTTCGCCGGCTGCACTGTAATTTATTTCATCACCGCGGCGTTCTTCCTGCCCGAAACCAAGGGCAAGACATTGGAGGAGATCGAGGAACATTTTGAAGGCAAACGCCGCGAATCCGCCGGTGCTTCCGCTTGATATGAATTTAAAATGCTCCCCGCCGCTCGATCCGGATTTCTTGCCCGCCGCGATCTTCAACCGGCAATACGCCGCCGCCGTCAAGGCCTCCGGCCGGGCTGTGCCGCTGGTCATCGGCCTGGAACGCGAACGCGGCCTCGTCTCGCGTTTTGAGACCATCGTCCGCCCCGATGCCGACCCGGAAACGCTGCGTTACGTCGAGCGCAATGTAAAATTCCTCCTCTGGGCCGTCGGCGGCTGGAAACTTTTCATCGGCGGACCGAAGGCTGTCGGCGAATTCATCCGCCAGACCTATTCGCCGCGCGGCGCGCGAAAATTCGACTGCAAACTGATGGGCGCGGCTTATCAAAAAAAGTTTCAGGTCGTTGTGACATCGCCGGGCAAGGTCCCGCAGTCCAGGGAAATGCAAATCTCCGCCGGCGGGCATTTACAGGGCTGCCGCATCGGCTTCGATCTGGGCGCGAGCGACTACAAGGTCTCGGCTGTGATTAATGGCGAAGCGGTTTTCACCGAGGAAATGCCGTGGGATCCGAAGAACCAGCCGAATCCGGAATATCACTACCATCACATTTCCGCCGCGCTGCACCGCGCCGCCGCGCATCTGCCGCGGGTAGACGCGATCGGCGGCAGCTCCGCCGGCATCATCGTGGATAATGAAATTCGCGTCGCCTCGCTGCTGCGCTCGGTGCCGAAAAAGGATTTCCCGCGGGCGGCGGCGGTGTTCAAGCGC
>DASRHD010000261.1:0-3171 GCA_035650695.1 Opitutaceae bacterium | reverse complement strand
CCGGCTTGATCGCGGCCTGCCAGTTCAGTGGCGGACTTTGCGGGCTGAACTGAAAGCGGCCGGAGAGGACGCCGGCGGCGGGCGGCAGCGGCCAGGGCAGGCCGGCCCCGCGCGCCGCGGCGTAAAAGCCGAGGCCGACGGAAGCCAGAACCAGAAGAGAATTCCGCACAGACCGAGAATTCGGATTTTCCGGCCGCTGGCTAGTTTTCTTGCATGGCGGCACCCTACCGAGCAGGCTGGGCGGTGGAACCCCCGGCCAAACCCCCGGTCTGCCCATCCGATGAACAAGACCATCCGCTTCAAACTCGTCCGCAACTCCCTTGTGGCCATCGGCCTGCTGCTCACCCTCGGCCTTTTTTCCGCCTGCGTGACAAACGTGCAGGTGACCGGCGACGGCCGGGTCATCGGCGAATACAAGATCGGCTACCTGATCGTGAAACCGAATCAATCGTTCGAACGGGTGCGCGCGGCGACGAAAAGCGCCTTCAAGGAACTCGGTTATCTCGAGGTCGGAGACGAACAGGCGCCGGGCGAGGCCGTGCTCAAGGCCCGCGACGCCACCGATACCCTGATCGAGGTCAAGCTGAAGGATTACACTTCCTTCACCAATGTGAAGATCCGCTGCGGCGTGGGAGGCGATCTCGCCCGCTCCCAGCAGGTTTATCAGGCCATCGCGCGGCACTTCTGAGCCGCGCCGGCCTCAGGCCCGGACCGGCTCCAGTTTCCAGATATCGCGGGCGTACTCGCGAATGGTGCGATCGCTGGAAAATTTTCCCACCCGGGCGGTGTTGAGAATGGCCATCCGGGCCCAGGCGGCCGGATCGCGGTAAGCGGCGTCGACCCGCGCCTGGCATTCGCTGTAGGCGCGGAAATCGGCCAGGACCATGAAGGGATCGCCGCCCTGGAGCAGGCTGTGGTGCAGCGGAGCGAACGCCGCCCCTTCCTGCGGCGTGAAAAAGTTGGAGCCGAGCCAGTCGACCACCGCGCGCAGCTCCTCGTCCTGGTGATAAAAATCCCAGGGGTTGTAGCCGCGGGCGCGGAGGGATTCGGCTTCCTCCACCGTCAGGCCGAAAATGAAAATATTTTCGGGGCCGACTTCCTCGCGGATCTCGACATTGGCGCCGTCGAGGGTGCCGATGGTGAGGGCGCCGTTGAGCGCGAGCTTCATGTTGCCGGTGCCGGAGGCCTCCTTGCCGGCGGTCGAGATCTGCTCCGAAAGATCGGCGGCCGGAATGATTTTTTCCGCGAGCGAGACGCGGTAGTTGGGCAGAAAGGCGACCTTGATCTTACCGCCGATGCGCGTGTCGGAATTGATTTTGGCCCCGACGCAGTTGATGGCGAAAATGATGTTCTTCGCCACGTCGTAGCCGGGCGCAGCCTTGGCCGCAAAAATGAAGACGCGCGGCACGATATCGAGCGACGGGTTCTGCAGGAGGCGGCGGTAAAGGGCCAGGATGTGAAGGAGGTTGAGATGCTGGCGCTTGTATTCATGCAGCCGCTTGATCTGGACGTCGAAAATCGCGTCAGGCAAAACGGTCAGGCCGCACTCGAGCTGGATGAGGGCGGCCAGGGCGGCCTTGTTGGCGCGCTTCACCGCCATGAAGTCGCGCTGGAACACCGCCTGGCCGGCGAGCTTTTCCAGCTGACGGAGCTGGTCGAGGTCGCGCGCCCAGCCGTCGCCGATCCGCTCGGTGATGAGCCGGGCGAGGCGGGGATTGCTTTTCAGCAGCCAGCGGCGGGGCGTGATGCCGTTGGTCTTGTTCTGAAACCGCCCCGGAAAAAGTTCGTTGAATTCGGGAAAGAGCCGGGTCTTGAGCAGCTCGGTATGAAGGGCGGCGACGCCGTTGACCGCATGCGATGCGACCACGGCGAGGTTGGCCATGCGGATCATTTTCCCGCCGTTCTCCTCCACCAGGGAGCAGACCCGTTTTTTGGCGTCGTCATGCGGCCACTTCAGTTCGACCGCCTGCAGAAGATGGGAGTTGATTTCGTAGATGATCTGGAGATGGCGCGGGAGGACGCGCTCGAGCAGGCCGACGCTCCACTTTTCCAGCGCCTCGGGCAGCAGGGTGTGGTTGGTGTAGGCAAAGACGCGGGTGGTGATGGTCCAGGCGGCGTCCCAGGGCTTGTTCTGCTCGTCGAGCAGGATGCGCATGAGCTCGGCGACGGCGATGGCGGGATGGGTGTCGTTGAGCTGGACGGCAACCTTGTCGGCAAAATTATCCCAGGAATTTTCCGAATTTCGGAAATGGCGGCGGAGGATGTCGCGGAGCGAGCAGGCGACGAAGAAGTACTGCTGGATCAGCCGCAGCTCCTTGCCGTTTTCGGTCTTGTCGTTCGGATAAAGAACCTTGGAGACGGTCTCGCCCAGGACCTTGTCGTGCACCGCCTCGACGTAGCCGCCGCGGTTGAAGGCGACGAGGTCGAGCTCCTCGGTCGATTTGGAGGCCCAGAGGCGGAGGAGATTGACGGTGGTGGTGCCGTAGCCGGCGATGGGAATGTCGTGCGGCACGCCGAGGATCTTCTTGGTCTCGACCCAGCGCGGGCGGTAATTGCCGCGATCGTCGAAGACGTTTTCGATCCGGCCGAAGAGCTCGATTTCCTGGGTGTATTCCGGGCGGACCACTTCCCAAGGATCGCCGAAAATCATCCAGTTGTCGGGATGTTCGACCTGGTGGCCGCCGACAAATTCCTGCTTAAAGAGGCCGAATTCGTAGTGAATGCCGTAGCCGAGGGCGGGATAGTCGAGGGTGGCGAGGGAATCGAGGAAGCAGGCGGCGAGCCGGCCGAGACCGCCATTGCCCAGGCCCATGTCCACCTCGGCCTCGCGGATGGTCTCGAAGTCCTGGCCGAGCGAGGCGAGCGCGGCACGGGCGGTGTCAAAAAGCCGCGTGGCGAGGAGATTGTTGCCGAAGAGACGGCCCATGAGGTACTCGAGCGAGAAATAATAGAGCCGGCGGACGTTCTCGCGGTTGTGCACCGCCTGGGTGGCGATCAGCCGTTCGTGAATGTGATCGCGCACCGCCAAGGTGGTGGCCACCCACCAGTCGCGGGGCGTGGCCGCGCTGGAGTGGCGCGCCAGGGTGGAGACGAGGTGCCGGAGGATGAGCGAGCGCATCACCACCTCGGGCGAATCACCCCGCAGGCTGCCCATCACGGGAGGAGGAAGGT
>DASRHD010000260.1:0-4920 GCA_035650695.1 Opitutaceae bacterium | reverse complement strand
CGGCGCGCGGCGGCGAGAGTGGCGCGGATTTCCGTGGGGTGGTGGCCGTAGTCGTCGATTACGGTGACCCCACACTTGCGTCCCCGCACCTGGAAGCGCCGGTCCACGCCCGTGAACTGAGCGAGGCCTTCCCGGATGACTTCCACCGGAATTTCCAATTCGAGTCCAACCAGCACCGCGGCCATGGCATTCAGCACGTTGTGACGGCCGGCGGAACGGATGTGGAAAAGGCCGAGGTCCGCCCGCTGGCTCGACGCCGGAGCCCGCAGATGCAGACGGAAGTCGTTGCTGAAATGCCCACTTTGAATTTCTGAAGCGCGGAGGTCGGCGCTGTCGCTGGTCCCATAGGTGCGGGTCCGCCGGGCCACTCGCGGCAGGATGGCCTGAATGTTCGAATCGTCCAGGCACAGGATCGCGGCTCCATAAAATGGGACCTTGTTGACGAACTCTACAAAAGCGTCCCGTACGGCTTCGAGAGACGAGTAATGATCGAGGTGCTCGCGGTCAATGTTGGTAACCACGGCGAGAATGGGGGCCAGCTTGAGAAAGGAGCCGTCGCTCTCGTCGGCCTCCACCACCAGAAAGTCGCTGTGGCCCAGGTGAGCGTTCGACCCCATGCCGGTTACGCGCCCTCCTACCACGACGGTAGGGTCGAGAGCGGCGTGGCGCAGGACGGCGGCGGTCATCGAGGTCGTCGTCGTCTTCCCATGGCTGCCGGCGATGGCGATTCCATATTTCAGCCGCATGAGCTCGGCGAGCAACTCGCCACGCGGAATCACCGGAATCTGCCGGCGCCGGGCTTCCTGCACTTCCGGATTGGATTCGTTAACCGCCGAGCTGACGACGACAGCGTCGGAAGCATCCACCTGTTCGGCGCGGTGCCCCTCGAAAATATGCGCGCCCATGCTGGCCAGCCGCTCGGTCACAGGAGACAGTTTCAGGTCGGATCCGGTGATGCGGTAGCCAAGGTTCAGCAGGATTTCGGCGATCCCGCTCATCCCGATGCCGCCGATGCCAACGAAGTGGATGTTCTTAGCCTTGAAAAACATGTTTGCAGCCCGAGCGCCGCCTGCCGGCTAAATCTGCTCCAAAATATCCGCCGCCCTTTGCGCCGCGCCCGGCCGGGCCAGCTTGCGGGCGGCCGCTTCCATTTCCCCCAGCCGGCCCGGCGTCTCGAGCAGGGCTTGCAGCTCTTCGAACAGCCGCTGCCCAGTCAGAGCGCTGTCCTCGATCAGGCTTCCGGCTCCCGCCGCTTGCATCGACCGGGCATTGTGCAACTGGTGCTGGTCGGCGGCGAAAGGAAACGGGACCAGGATGGAAGCTTTGCCTGCCGCGCTCAGTTCGGCCACGGCCGAGGCCCCCGCGCGGCACACGACAATATCGGCCCGGGCGAACGCCTGCGGCATGTTTTCGATGAATGGCTCCACTTCCGCCCGAGCGCCGGCCTTTTGATAGCGAAAACAAACATCATTATATTCGTTTTTTCCTGCCTGGTGAAGAAATACGATGCATCCTCGCCATTTTGTTTGCTCCGCCAGCGCCGCCGCCGCCGGTCCTGCCTCGTTCAAACGATGCGACCCCTGGCTCCCGCCGGTGATCAGAACGGTGAAAGGCGCCTGGTGGCGCTTGGGGGCGATGTGGAAGAACTCCTCGCGAATGGGAATCCCGGTAACCTCCGCACGCCCGTGGGGGAAGAATCGTTTCGCTTCCTCGAAGCCGAGAAGGGCTTTGCTGATGAAAGGACCTATCACGCGGTTGGTGAATCCGGGCATCGCGTTGGGTTCCATCACCACGACCGGGATGCCCTTCGCAATCGCCATCAGGGTCACTGGGCCGGCTGCATATCCGCCCATGCTGAAGACCGCGTGCGGCCGCACCCACTCGAGCATTTTCGCCGCATCTACGAAGCTCAGGGGCAATTCCATCAAGGTTCTTATGCGCCGCGCCCACGAAACCTGCTTGAGCGCTCCCACTTTCAGCAAGTGCAGCGGGAAGCCGGCCTGCGGCGCTAAAACGGCCTCCATACCTTTGCTGGTCCCTACGAATAGGGCCTCGTGCCCGCGCTTTCGAAGCTCCTTGGCGACGGCCAGGCCCGGCATTACATGCCCGCCAGTCCCGCCGGCCGCGATAACAAACGTCATGAGATTCTGGAATCAGCGGCCGCAGTTCGGGATCCTTGACCGGGAATCGAAAGCTTCCCCCGTGAAACGCTCAATGCGCCGCCGGGCGGCTGCCGGTTTGTCCCGGTTCCAGCGTCATTCCGTTCCATCTCATGTGGTCAGAAGCCGGTTTGGCCGTTCGTTCGCCGGCGCTTCTTATAACCGGCTCCGGCGGCCGCGCAGCTGCTCCGTCATCCCGAGTGCTGGCTCACGCTCAGCAGCAGGCCGCAGCTCCACATTGCGGTGACCAGAGAAGTGCCCCCGTAGCTCACCAGGGGCAGGGGCATTCCCTTCGTTGGGGCCAGCGCCAGCACCACGCTGGTGTTGATCAGCGCCTGGCAGACCAGCATGGCTGTAAGTCCTGCCGCCAAGTAAACGCCGAATGGATCGGCGGCTCGCAGCGCAGCCCGGGTTCCCCGCCAAAGAATGACGCAAAAGGCGGCCAGCACCATTGTGGCGCCCACTAGGCCCAATTCCTCGCTGATCACCGCGTAGATGAAATCCGTGTGCGGCGCAGGCAGATAGTAGAGCTTCTGTTTGCTGGCCATCAATCCCAGGCCCGTCCAGCCTCCCGTGCCGACCGCGATCATCGATTGAATGATCTGGAAGCCCTTGCCTTGCGGATCCCGCCAGGGATCGAGAAAAATGCGAAAGCGGTCGAAGCGGTACGACTCCCGCAGCACCGCTGCCGCACCGATGGGCAGCATGACGGCCAGCGCCGCGAGGAAGTAACGTTCATGGAGTCCCGCAACCCAGAAGATGACGGCGGCGATAATCACCAGTACGACGGCAGTGCCCAGATCCCGCCCGGCCAGCACGAGCCCGGCCAGCGCGGCCAGCAACACTGCCGACGGTCCTAGCGTTCTCCAGTCGTGAAGCGTGCGCGCCTGTTTTTCCAGGAAGTACGCCAAGAACAGAATCAGGGCGATCTTGGCGAATTCGGAGGGCTGGATCGAAAGCGGCCCGATCCGAAAGAAGCGATGGGTATTCGCCGTGCGATCCACGAACAGAACCACCACCAACGAAGCCAGGACGAGGCTCGCCAGGCCGAAGACCACCGCCGGGTGCCGGAAACTGTGGTAGTCGCGCTGCATCAGCCAGATCATCCCGGCCAGCCCGGTCAGCGCAGCGGCGCCCTGCCGGACCAAAAAATAATAGGAGTGGCCGTGCGAGCGCTCCGCAATCACGGCCGACGCGCTGAAGACCATGACCAGGCCGAAAAAAACCAGGGCGATCACCGCCCCGAACAGAATCCGGTCGCTCTTCAGTTGTTTTGCCATCCGCCCTGCTCTCCATTCCCCACGGGTTCCAACGCCCGGACGATTTGCTTGAAGACTCGCCCGCGATGCTCGTAATTCTCAAACTGGTCGAAGCTGGCGCAGGCCGGGGCGAGCAAAACGGTGTCTCCGGGCTGGGCGTGGCTCCGGGCGTAGGCGATCGCGCTCTCGATCGTTCCGGCCTGTATGAGCGGAGCGCTTCCCGCAATCTGTTCGGCGATCTTCGGGGCGGCCGCGCCCACCAGCAGCACTCCGCGCGCCTTGGCCCGCAGCCGATCGCGCAAGAGGGTGTAGTCACTGTCCTTGTCCTTGCCGCCGAGGATGACCCAGAGATTTTTCTCGAAGGCATCGAGGGCTTTCAGGGTGGCGTCCACATTGGTCGCCTTCGAGTCGTTGTAATAGTCCACTCCGTGCAGCCGGCGGACAAACTCGAGGCGGTGCTCGACGGCGCGAAAAGTCGCGACGGCCTGCCGAATCGCCCCAGCGGGAGCGCCTGCCAGAAAAGCCGCGGCCGCTGCGGCGAGGGTGTTCTCCAGGTTGTGCGCGCCGCGAATCGGAATCGCCGCGACGCCGGCCAGCGGCGTTTCAACGCCGCCGCGCCGGAAGACAATTTGGCCGTTGCGGACAAACGCTCCGGGCTCGGCCGCCCGGGACCGGCTGAACCAGATTGCCTCGCCGCGTGTCCGGGACGCATAAGCCGCGCAGGTCGGGTCGTCGGCGTTGAGCACCGCGAAGTCGCCCTCCTGTTGGGTGGTAAACAGCATTCCTTTCGCCGCCGCATAGCGTTCGAAGGTGCCGTGCCGGTCGAGATGATCGGGCGTCACGTTGAGAGCAACCGCTATGCCGGCGCGAAATCTTTGAATCGACTCGAGCTGGAAGCTTGAAAGCTCGATCACGTTCCACGTTTCCGGCCGGGATGTTTCCACCATAGCCGTCACCGGAGGATACGGGCGGCCGACGTTGCCGCCGACCTGTACTGGCAGTCCGCTCTCCCGCAGCAGATGGCCGATCAGAATGGTGGTCGTGGTTTTGCCGTTGGATCCCGTCACGCCAATGACCCGCCCTTGCAGATAGCGCGCGGCTAGCTCGACTTCTCCGATCACTTCGATCCCTCGCGCGCGCGCCGCAGCCAGCGCGTCCATGTCCCACGGCACGCCCGGCGAGACCACGATCAAATCCTGGCCCAAGAACAGGTCCCTATCGTGGCCGCCGAGACGCAGTTGCACTCCTTCCGAGCGCAGGCTGGAAACCGCGGGGCCCAAGGCGGATTCGGGCTGTGAGTCCGTCGCGGTTACCCGGGCGCCGCGCGAGCTCATAAAAACCGCGGCCGACACGCCCGACCGCCCCAAACCTACCACCAGGGCTTTTACTCCTGCCAAATCGCTCATCTCGTCCGGCCTGTTTCCCGAGGACCGCCGCCGACGGACGATCCGCAAACAGACCCGAATCCTTGCCCGGCGCCTTCGAGGCGCTCACCGCAGCTT
>DASRHD010000259.1:0-8356 GCA_035650695.1 Opitutaceae bacterium | reverse complement strand
ATGCGCGTGGCCGGTTGGTGGCGCAATTGGCTTCCTTTAATGAGGAGCTACGCGTCGTCGACACCGGCGCGCCGCCCGCCGCCCCGGTGGTCAACGATGACGACAGTCCGGCTGATATTCACGATGCCCTCGTCCTTGGTCTGCGCGACTACGCCTGGAAGAGCGGCTTCAAGAGCGCCTTGGTCGCCCTCAGCGGCGGAATCGATTCCGCGGTGGTCGGCGTCATCGCGGCCGCCGCCCTCGGCCCCGAGAACATCACCGGCGTTTCCCTGCCGTCGGCCATCTCTTCCGCGCATTCGCGCGAGGATGCCCGCGCGCTCGCCCAAAATCTTGGCATCCGTTTCGAGACCATCGGCATCGCCGAGGCGGTGACGGCGTGCGAAGCCGCGTTGATGCCGCTCTTCGCCGGACGTCCGCGCGATACCGCCGAGGAGAACATCCAGGCCCGCATCCGCGGCGTGCTGATGATGGCGCTTTCGAACAAATTCGGCTCGCTCCTCCTCACCACCGGCAACAAAAGCGAGGTCGCGGTCGGCTACTGCACGCTTTATGGCGACATGGCCGGCGGTCTCGCCGTCATCAGCGACGTGTTCAAGACCCAGATTTACAGTCTGGCCCGCTGGATCAATGACAACGCGCGCGCCCACGGCCGCCGGCCGCCCATCCCGCAATCCAGCATCGACAAGCCGCCCAGCGCCGAGCTGCGCCCCGGCCAGCTCGACCAGGACAGTCTTCCGCCCTACGACGTGCTCGATCCGATTCTCCGCGGCTATGTCGAGGAGGGCCTTTCGCGCCGCGATCTCGTCGCCCAGGGTTTCCCCGAGCCACTGGTAAATGACATCGTGCGCAAGGTTGACCTGAACGAATACAAGCGGAAGCAGGCAGCGCCCGGGCTGAAGATCACTCCGCTCGCCTTCGGCGTCGGTCGCCGTATTCCCATCGTCCAAAAATACGTGAGCTGAGTTCGGGTGTTTACACCTGCCGCGCTCACGTTGATGCGCCCTCGTTCGGTACACGCACCACCGTCCGCGCCATCTCCCGAGCAGGACTGCGCAATTTCACAAAATGCCTGTTACGCGCCGTGCCCGCGGCTGAATAAGGGGAGGCCAGATCAGACGCCGATCGCGTCGCAGCACTTGCCGAAGTGGTGGCCGTAGATCGCGAACGTCACCGCCAGTTGAAGGAAGGCGGGCCGGTGGAAAAGCGTCCAGATGAGCAGGCGCCAGTACTGGAAGCGTTCGCGTCCCACCACGCCCAGCCGCACGCTCGATAGGGCGAGGGCGAAGCCATGGCGCCAGCTGAACGGCGCGGCGACACGCGGCCGGCGGTATTCGCGTAGGAAGGTCCGGACGCGCTGGTAGTAGGGCTGCGGCGAGTAGATGCGACGCAGGATCGTGCGATAGCCCTCGAGCAATTGCTCCGCCGGCATGCGGGGCGAGAAATTCATCGTGCCATCGACGTTGTTGCCGCTGGTCCGGCCGGTCAGGCGACCTTCGCGCTCGAGCCGGGCGTGAAGTTTCGTTCCGGGCACGGCATTGAGCAGCCCGACCATGGCCGTGACGATTCCGCTCTTCTGGATGAAATCCACCTGGCGCTGGAAAATGCTCGGCACGTCGCTGTCGAAGCCGACGATGAATCCGCCCTGCACCTGCAGGCCGGCGCGCTGGATGCGCTTCACGTCCGCGACCAGGTCGCGGCGCTGGTTCTGGTGTTTGTTGCACTCCGCGAGTGCGGCGGCGTCGGGCGTCTCGATACCGACAAACACCGCGTCAAAGCCGGCCTCCGCCATCAGGCGCATCAGTTCCGCGTCATCCGCGAGGTTGATCGACGCCTCGGTGTAAAAGGGAAACCGCCGCCGCTTGGCCTGCTGCCAGACGATCAGCGCAGGCAGAAGCTCCGCCTTCAACGCGCGTTTGTTGCCGATCAAGTTGTCGTCGACGAAGAAGACCGGGCCCCGCCAGCCGGCGGCATGGAGGGCGTCGAGTTCGGCGATCACCTGCGCCGCGGTTTTGATGCGGGGGGCATGGCCGAACTTCGCCGTGACGTCGCAAAATTCGCAGTCGAACGGGCAGCCGCGCGAGAATTGCAGGGCCATCGAACCGTAGCGGCGCATGTCCACCAGGTCCCATCGCGGCACCGGGCTCTCATGGACGTTGGCGAACAGCGCGCTGGCATAGACGTGCCGGGCGCAGCCTTGTTCGAAATCGCGCAGGAACTCCGGCAGCGTTACCTCCGCCTCGTTGAGAATGAAATGATCCACGCCGGGAAAATCCGCATGCGCGCTGGTGAAGAACGGCCCGCCGGCGATGATCGTCTTGCCTGCGGCCCGGCACCGCGCAATCAGGCGCTGGACCGAGCTGCGCTGGGCGATCATCGCGCTGATGCACACGACGTCCGCCCACGCCAGATCGCGGTCGGCCAGGGGGCGCACGTTCAAGTCCACCAGCCGCTGCCGCCAGTGGGGCGGCAACATGGCGGCCACCGTGAGCAACCCGAGCGGCGGGAGCGAGGCCCGCTTGCGGACGAATTTCAGCGCGTGCTTGAAACTCCAAAACGTGTTGGCGGGAAATTCGGGATAGAGCAGCAGGATGTTCATTCGTCTGGTTGATTGCGATGCGACGCTCGCGCGATCACGTCAGCATATGCATCGCGAGAGACCAGTGGCGAGGGAAATGCGGAACAAGACCGTTCGCCGGCAGGAAAGGGCGCTTGCGTATCCTCTATTCAGAGGATAGGCGATTCCCTCCGATTGGTTTAACCTTGCTTCTCACCCTGCCCTCGCGCGCATCCCCTGGATGCGTCGGGGACCTCTCAAACCACTAGCCCCGCTTTTGTCGCAAAGGAAACGACCCGCTTCTTGCCGGCTCATCGTGAGCCGGCTCGGGAACGCCTTCCGCCGGCGCAAAAGTTCCATCGACCCCGACCAAAAATGAAAAAGAACCTCCCCGCTTATACGATTTGTTTCGCCTTGCTTGCGCTCGCGCGCATCGAGGCCGCCCCCACCGACGGTTTTGTCCAATACAGCGACACCTTCACGGTGCAGAAGCCCTACGATCTCAACATCTCGGATCGCTTCTCCGCCACCGACGCCGGCGGCAGTCTTCTCCAGTTCAACTGCTGGATCCACAGTGGTGACCATCCGCTCTACGTCACTTCCCCCACCGCCCCGCGCACCGAAATGCGCTGGAATACCAACTGGGCTGCGACCGAACGCATCTGGGAGGCCGACGTGATGATCGATCCCGGCTCCGAAGGCACCGCCATTCAGCAGATCAAAAGCAACAGCGGATTCGAGCCGATCTACATCAATGTTCACAACAACGGAAACCTCTATAACGACGGCGGCTCCACCGTCCTCGCCAGCAACATGCTCGGCAAATGGTTCCATTTGATGTGCGCCTACAATCCCGCCACCGGCATCGGCCGCGCCTGGATCGACGGCAAACAGGTCGTGACCCGGAGCGATCCGCATCCGATCACGACCGTCTGGTATTTCAAAAATGGCACCTACGGCACAAAAAATCTTTCCGAAACGCATTACAAAAATGTGCATTTTTGGTCTCATGATCAGACCGGCATCGTGCAGATGCCCTCCTTCCGTCCGCTCGACGCCACTTACAGTAACGCCCAGCTGATCACCATTTATACCATTACGCCTGGCGCCACCATCCGTTACACCATCGACGGCAGCACACCCACCCCGACGCACGGCACGCTCTATACCGGACCGTTTCCGCTCACTGCCAACGCTACCGTCAATGCCATTGCCTATGAAAGCGGCATGACGACCAGCGGTGTCAGCTGGTCCGCCTACAAATTCCAAAGCACGACCTTCCAGGTTGCCGATCCGGTGCACAGCCTTCCCACCGGAGTTTACAGCGGTCCGCAATCTGTCGCCATCACGACGCCGACGGCCGGCGCCACCATCCGCTACACCACCGACGGCAGCATTCCCACCACGACCCACGGCACGGTTTACACCGGTCCGGTGACGATCGGCGCGAACGACACCACCCTACAGGCCATCGCCTACCTTAATGGCCAGGTTAACAGCCGTGTTTCGTACGGGTTCTACATCATCAACGGCACCTCCCAGGTCGCGGATCCGTCTTTCACTCCCACCGCCGGCACCTACACCACGGCGCAAGCAGTGAGCATCACTTCTGCGACGGCCGGCGCCACCATTCGTTACACCACCGACGGCAGCACGCCGAGTGAGACAGTTGGCACGATCTACTCCGGGCCGGTCAATGTCAGTTCCACCGAGACGCTCACCGCCATCGCCTTCAAAGCCGGCTCGACCGACAGCAACACCGTCAGCGCCGCCTACACCATTAATTCGCTGCCGCCAGCCGCGGCGCCCGTCTTCAGCCCGGCTGCCGGCAGCTACACCACGGCCCAGAGCGTGACCCTCACCTCGGCCACCAGCGGCGCCTCCATTCGCTACACCACCGACGGCAGCAACCCGAGCGAGACCGCCGGCACGCTCTACTCCGGCCCGGTCAGCATCGCCAGCAGCGTCACGCTCAAGGCCATCGCCTTTGAGTCCGGCTTCGCTGACAGCACGGTGACGAGCGGCGCCTACACCATCGGCTCGCCTCAGACGCTCAACTTCGAGGCGGAAAGCCTGAGCTTCACCGGCAGCGGCGCCACCACCTCGATCCAGACCGACACCAACTCCAGCGGTGGCAAATGGGTCGAGCTCGCCGGCAACAGCACCGGCGACCACATCGACTTCACCGTGCCGAACGTCCCCGCCGGCACCTACCAGCTGAAGATGGAATGGAAGGGCAACAACAACCGCGGCATCCTCCAGCTCTCGGTCGACGGCGCCAACCTCGGCTCTACACTCGACCAGTACGCCTCGGGCCAGACCTATCCGACCACCACCTTCGGCAACGTCACCTTCAGCGCCGCCGGCAGCCACAACGTGCGCCTGACCGTCACGGGCAAGAACTCCGCCTCCAGCGGCGAGATCCTCTCCGCCGACAAGTTCACGCTCGTCGGACAGTAAATGGCTCATAGACTCCGGCGCGCAGAGCAATCTGCGCGCCTTTTTTGTGACTTCGCGCAGGCAGACACCCCTTACTACTGGGGATAGACGCGTTCAGTCCCGATTCGTTAATCTCACTGCTTCCGCCGCGGCGCACCCCCTATCGGTCCGCGGCGACCCTGTCACCATTAACCCCTCGAAAAATGAAAATGAAACTTCCTGTTTATGCGGCCTGCCTCGCGCTGTTCGCCCTCGGCCGAGTCACCGCAGCTCCGACCGATGGTCTGGTGCAATACTCCGACACCTTCACCGTTCAGAAACCCTATGACCTCAACATTTCGGATCGCTTTACGGCGTCGGATGTGAACGGCGTCCTGCAGTATAACTGCCAGATCCACAGCGGGGATCACGCGCTTTATATTACCTCAACCACCCAGCCGCGCACCGAAATGCGCTGGAATACAAACTGGAATGGCGGCGAACGCATGTGGGAAGCCGACGTTTTGGTTGACTCGGGAACGGACAACCAGACCTGCATCATGCAGGTGAAGAGCAACAATGGAGGAAACGAAGCGATCTATCTCACGGTCAACGGCGGGAATCTCTACGACAGTTATGGCTCCTCGCCAATCGCGTCCAACATCATTGGCAAGTGGATGCACATCATTTGTGCCTACAATCCGTCCACCGGCCTCGCCCGCGTGTGGATTAATGGCAACCAGGTCGAGAGCACCACGCGGTCGCGCCCTGCCGGCTCGATATTTTATTTCAAAAACGGCACCTATCACGTGGCTACTCTTTCGAAGGATCATTTTCAAAATGTTAAATTTTGGGCCCACGATCAGACGGGCATCGTCCAATCCCCTTCCTTCGCTCCTCTCGACGCCACGTATGCCAACGCGCAGATGATCACCATCTATTCGCCCACGCCGGGCGCAACCATCCGTTACACCACCGACGGCAGCACCCCCAGCACCACCTCGGGCACACTCTATACCGGACCATTTTTACTCACCAAGGCCGCCACGGTCACCGCCATCGCCTATAAAAGCGGCATGACCAATAGCATCGTCAATTCCTCAGTCTATAATTTTCAAAGCACCACGCCGCAAGTTGCCGATCCCCTGGCCAGTCTTCCCACCGGAATCTATAGCGGCCCGCAGACGGTCGCGATTGCCTCGGCCACGCCCGACGTGACCATCCGTTACACCACGGACGGCAGCATCCCCACCACGACTACGGGAACGCTTTACTCCGGTCCGGTCACGATCGGCCCGGGTGACACCACTCTCCAGGCCATCGCTTTCAAAAGCGGCCAGGTGAACAGCCGCGTGTCCTATGCTTTTTATATTATCAACGGAACCCCGGCCGTCGCCGATCCGACCTTCAATCCCCCAGCCGGCACCTACACCAGTGCCCAAAACGTGGCCATCACCTCACCGACCACCGGGGCTTCGATTCGCTACACCACCGACGGTAGCGCGCCTTCGGAGACCGTCGGCACCATCTACTCCAGCCCGGTGCCGGTCAGCAGCTCGCAGACGCTCACCGCCATCGCCTACAAATCGGGATCGGCCGACAGCAATATCGTCAGCGCCGCCTACACGATCAATCCACTGCCCCAGGCCGCCGCGCCGGTCTTCAGTCCCGGCGGTGGCAGCTACACCACCGCGCAGGACGTAACCATCACTTCGGCCACGGGCGGGGCCTCGATCCGCTACACCACTGACGGCAGCACCCCCTCGGAGACCGCCGGGACGCTTTACTCCGGCCCGGTGCACCTCAGCGCGAACGTCACCCTCAAAGCCATTGCCTACGCCAGCGGCTTTGTCGACAGCACCGTGACCAGCGCCGGCTACACCTTCACGCCTCCGCCGACTTTCAACTTCGAGGCAGAAAGCCTTTCTCCGACCGGCAGCGGCGCCACGGTGAGCACGACTAATGACACCAACGCCAGCGGTGGCGTCCTTGAATTTCTCAATGCCACCGGCCCCGGCCAGTCGATCACCTTCACCACTCCGAGCATCCCGGCCGGCACCTACCAATTCCAGTTCCGCTACAAGACCAACACCACCCGCGGCCAGCACAACGTGAAGATCGATGGCACCCTCATCGGTGGCGTCATCGACCAGTACGCCACGACCCAGGCTTACAAGACAGTCACTCAAGGCAACGTGACCTTCGCCACGGCCGGCACGCACAGCATCACCCTGACGGTGACAGGCAAGAATTCGGCTTCCACCAAGTACACCATCTGCGCCGACAAGTTCACCTTCGTCGGACAGTAAAACCGCAGGTTTTGCCCTCGGCACGCCGGTCAAACCGGCGCCGATCATTTCGCGACCCGGCTGCGGCCGGGTCGCTTTTTTTCCGGACATGGTGAGGAAAGGAGGATTTGCAATTCCCGCATTTCCTCGACTGCAATGTGGCCATCCCATGCTTTTTGTTTCCCCATGACGAACCGGATCTCGGATCAGCTTTTCGCCCGCGCCCAGCGGCTTATGCCCGGTGGAGTGAATTCACCCGTGCGCGCCTTCCGCTCCGTCGGCGGCGCCCCGTTCTTTGTCAAGGCGGCGCGTGGCGCCACGCTGGTCACAGCCGACAACCGCGAGCTGATCGATTTCGTCTGTACCTGGGGTCCGGCCATTCACGGACACAACCATCCGCGGATCAAGGCCGCCATCGCCGCCGCCCTCGAACATGGCACCAGTTTCGGCACGCCCAATCCGCTGGAGGTGGAAATGGCCGAGCTGATCACGCGTTTCGTTCCCTCGATCCAGAAAGTGCGCATGTGTAATTCCGGCACCGAGGCCACGATGTCGGCCATCCGCCTGGCGCGGGGCTTCACCAAGCGCGACAAGATCATTAAATTTTCCGGCTGCTATCATGGCCATGGCGATTCCCTCTTGATCAAGGCCGGTTCGGGCGCGCTCACCCACGGTCATCCCGACAGTGCCGGCGTGCCGGCGGTGTTCGCGCGGGAAACCCTCGTCCTGCCATTTAACGAACATGCGGCGCTTGCCGCCGCCTTTGCCGCCAATCCGGAAAAGATCGCCGCCGTCATCATCGAACCCTACATCGGCAATACCGGCTTTATTCCCGCCGTGACGGATTACCTGGAGCACGTTCGTGCCGCCTGTACCGCCCACGGCACGCTGCTCATTTTCGACGAGGTCATGACGGGGTTCCGCCTGGCCAAGGGTGGCGTCCAGGAGATCGAGGGCATCACCCCGGATCTCACCTGCCTCGGCAAGATCATCGGCGGTGGCCTGCCCGTCGGAGCGTTCGGCGGCCGGGCCGAGATCATGGATCAGCTCGCGCCGCTCGGTCCGGTTTACCAGGCCGGCACGCTCAGCGGCAATC
>DASRHD010000258.1:0-3945 GCA_035650695.1 Opitutaceae bacterium | reverse complement strand
GACCCTCGTCGGGTTGGATCTGGAAGGCGAGGACGTTGCAGGCGAGGTCGAAGCGGTTGCCTTCGGCGAAAAGTGTGCCGGGCGGGCACTTGAAATTGATCGCAATTTCGGAAACGCGCCGCGCCAGCCGCTTGCCGGAACGGAGGTAAAACGGCACGCCCTGCCAGCGCCAGTTGTTGATCGAAAGGCGGATTGCGGCGTAAGTCTCGGTCGCCGATTGCGGGTTGACACCGGACTCCTGGAGGTAGCCGGGCACCTGTTTGCCGCCGATCATGCCAGGAACGTACTGCGCTCGGGCGACGTCGCCGCCCGGTCCAAGGGCCAGCGGCTGGATCGCCTTCAACACCTTCACTTTTTCGTCCCGCACGGCCTCGGCATCGAGCGAGATGGGTGGCTCCATCGCCGTCAGCGCCAGCAACTGCATGGTGTGATTCTGGATCATGTCGCGCAGACAGCCGCTCTGCTCGTAATAACCGGCGCGCGCCTCGACTCCCACCTGCTCCGCCACGGTGATTTGCACCGAGTCGATGAAATTTCGGTTCCAGAGCGGTTCGAAAATGGCGTTGGCGAAGCGTTGCACGAGCAGATCCTGCACCGTCTCCTTCCCCAGGTAATGGTCGATGCGGTAAACCTGATGCTCCTCGAAGACGCTGCGGATGGTGGCGTTGAGCGCGCGGGCCGAGGCGAGGTCGCGGCCGAAGGGTTTTTCGATGATGACCTTGGCGTGGTGCGTCTGGCCGAGATATTTTCCGGCCAGCCCGCTCGCCCCGAGATTTTGCAGGATCGGCGCGAACACGGTCGGCGGGGTGGAAATATAAAACAGCGCCTGCATCTCGCGTGCGCTGTTTTTTTCGATGCCGGCGATATGCTGGGCGAGCCGGTCGAAGGCGGGCTTCTCGTCATAACCGCCCGCAACATAGCTGGTTTTGGCCGCGACCCGGCCCCAGATGTCGGGGTTGAGCTCGCGCCGGGAAAATTCCTTGATCGCATCCGCCGCCATCTGGCGGAATTCGTCATCCGGGATCGCCTTGCGGCCGAAGCCGACGAGATGGAAATCGGCCGGCAGCAGGTTGTCAGCGGCGAGATTATAGATCGCCGGAATGAGCTTGCGCGCCGTCAGGTCGCCGGACGCGCCAAAAATCACGACCACGGTGGGCGGCGCGCCGCGGTGCTTGCTCAGGCCCTGCAGGAACGGATGGCGTTGCGTTTCAGGCATGCGGGAAAAATTTGTCGCGGCATTGCCGGGACGAGGCAAGGGAAATGCTCGCCAAAAAAAGGCAAATCGCCGCCAAAAAGGTTTAGCCGCCGAAGCTCTTGGGGAAAAGCGGGACGTTCTCGAAATGCCGCACCTCCGGCGGGCCCCCGCCGGCCGGGATCGCCACCTCCACCACGTCGAGCCGGAACGTCGGCGGCGCCTCGCCCGCCAGCGCCCGCAGGTAGGCGGTGCAGGCGCGTCGCAGCACCTTCTTCTTCCGCGCGTTCACCGTGTAATAACCCGGCACCAGCGCGCCGGCCGCCCGCGCCTTCACCTCGACAAAGACCAGCACCTCGCCGTCCCGGCAGACAAGGTCGATCTCATCCCGCCGGTCGCGCGGGCTGCGCCAGTTTCGCGCCACGATCGCGAAGCCGCGCTCGCGGCGCAAAAACTCCGCCGCCGCGCGCTCTCCCGTCGCGCCGCCAAACGGGGCCGCACCGGTCGCCGGCCGGACAAAAAAGGCTTTGAGCCAGGAGAACATCGGGCTGGATCCCGCGTAATTCTCATTGCCGGCCGCCCCTGGCAATGGCATTCCGCCTGCATACCCAGCTCACCGCTCCCCGCCATGGCTACACCTAACGTCGCGAACACGCTGCGCCGCTCGCTCCTCATCAAGATCATCTCGAAGCCCGCGCCCAGCCGCGAAGATCTCAATTCCGTCGTCGAGCTCACCGCCTCCAAGGTCGTCGAGGCCCTCCAGGCCCAGTCGATGACCCTCTACCTCGTTGAAGGCAATGACATCACCTTCAAGCACGTCTACTATTCGCCCACCCTCTGGGCGTCCAACCCCTCGCATGGCGACTATTTCAAGGAGCTCACGGAAAAACTTCTCGCCACCAAGCTTCCCCTCGGCACCGGCAATGTCGGCAAGGTCATCGCGTCCGGCCAACCGCTCTTTTTTAATAAAAAAGGCCCGGATGCGTCCTCGCTTCTCTCCATGGCCAAGACCACCGGCTTCGAGGTCCACTCCATGCTCACCGTGCCGCTCAAGAGCAATGTCGTCATCGGCGCGATCCAGGTCCTGAACAAGGAACCGTCCGCCGCCACCGGCGGCGAATTCACCCAGCGCGACCTCACCCTCCTCCAGGAGGTCGCCGAATATTCCGCCAACCTCATCCAGCGCATGCTGGACCCGAAGTTCCAAATCAGTGCGGAGGACACCGCCAAATTCATCGCCCGCTTCACCGATCTGCCGCTCGTGACCAAAATCGAGGACGTGGCGGTCGACGACAAGCTCATCGAGGTCATCGGCGAGGCCATCATCCGCCGCGAGGGCATCTTCCCTCTAAAAAAGCTCAACGCCAACCACATCTCGGCGCTCATGGCCAACCCGCTCGACCATGCCAAGCGCGACGCCTTTCAGGAAGCCACCGAGTTCGTCATCGACGAGGTCAACGTCGCCCCGGCCACGCTGATCGAGCTGCTGCTCAAGAAATATTTCAAGGATTCGAAAATCCTCTCCGCCGGCGACGTCGACATCGACAAGGTGGCGGAAAGCATCTCCTCCACCTACGCCGAGGGCGGCGCCTCCGTCGAGTCCATCGTCGGCGACCTCGAGAGCGAGGAATCCGCGCCCATCATCCAGCTTGCCAATCGCATCATCGAGGACGCCTACATCGCCGGCGCGTCCGACATCCACATCGAGCCGCAGGAAAAAGAGCTTCTCGTCCGCTACCGCGTCGACGGCATCTGCCAGGAAAAGCTCCGCCTCCCCAAGCAGGCCGCCAACGCCCTTGTCACCCGCCTGAAGATCATGTGCAACCTCGACATCGCCGAGCGTCGCCTGCCCCAGGATGGCCGCATCGTTTTCAAGAAATACACCAAGAAAAACATCGACGTGGACCTCCGTGTCGCCACCGGGCCGATGAACTTCGGCGAAAAGGTCGTCATGCGCATTCTCGACAAGCAGAAGTCGACCCTCCCCCTCACCGCCCTCGGCTTCTCCGAGGAAAATCTCGCCAAATATCGCGACTGCATCCGCCAGCCCTACGGCATGATCCTCCACTGCGGTCCCACCGGCTCGGGCAAGTCGATGACCCTTTATTCCGCCCTCAGCGAAATCAACGAGCCCGACGTCAACATCCAGACCGCGGAGGACCCGATCGAGTACACCCTGCCCGGCATCAACCAGATGCAGATGAACCGCCAGATTGGCCTGACCTTCGCCCGCGCCCTCCGTTGCTACCTCCGCATGGACCCCGACATTATCCTCGTCGGCGAAATCCGCGATCAGGAGACCGCCGAGATCGCAATCGAGGCCGCGCTCACCGGCCATCTCCTCGTTTCCACCCTTCACACCAACGACGCGCCCAGCACCGTCGCCCGCCTGACCGAAATGGACGTTGAGCCGTTCATGATATCCGCCTCGCTCGTCTGCGTCTGCGCCCAGCGCCTGATGCGCCGCGTCTGCAAGAACTGCAAGCAGCCCTTCACGCCGGCCGGCCGGGAAAAGGAAATCCTGGAAAAAGCCCTCGGCTGGAGCGGCGAGATTTTCAAGGCCAACCCGCAGGGCTGCCCGACCTGCGGCGGCACCGGCTACAAGGGGCGCGTCGGCATCCACGAACTCATGACCAACAGCGAAGAGCTGACCGCCGCGATCAACGCCCTTGATCGCGAGCTTCTTAAGCTCGGCGGTCTCGGCCTGGGCGTTGATCGCGGCGGTCAGCTCTTCGCTGTTGGTCATGAGTTCG
>DASRHD010000257.1:0-8120 GCA_035650695.1 Opitutaceae bacterium | reverse complement strand
CCAGGCCCTGGCCCGCGCCATCGACCGCGTGGCCATCACCCGCGACGTGCTCTATGGCAGCCGCTCGCCGGCCAACGCGCTCGTCCCGCCCGACACCGCCGGCTACACTTCCCAGGCGAAAGTGCCGACCGATTTCGATTCCGCCCGCCGCCTTCTCGCCGCGGCCGGCTTCCCCGGTGGAAAAAATTTCCCTGTGCTCGAAATCCAAAACAAGAATGACACCACCTGGCGCGCCATTCTCGAGGCCATCCAGGAGATGTGGAAACGAGAGCTGGGCATCCGCGTACAGATCGCCTCGCTCGAGCAGAAGACCTGGCTGGCCAACTGGCAGACGCTGAATTATCAGATCAGCAGCGCCCGCTGGGTCGGCGACTACGACGATCCCACCACCTTTCTCTATATGTTCAAGAGCGACAGCGGCAACAACGAGACGGGCTGGGCCAATCCCGACTACGACCGGCTCAACGACGAGGCCGACCGCGCGCTCGATCCCGCCCGGCGCGACGCCCTCATGCAGCAGGCGGAGGCCCTCCTTCTCGACCAGGCGCCCATTGCGCCGGTTTATTACGGCACCCGCACCTATTTGATCCAACCCGCCGTGAACGGGTGGGTGCCGTCCCTGCTCGGCATTCACCGTTATCAATATATCGACCTGGAAAAATAAGCCGGACGGCGAGAAGCTGGCTTGCCGCATGCTAGGATCGGAGGTATCGCATCCTCATGCGTCCATTCCCCTGCCTCATCCTCGTCTCGCTCCTTTTCCCCCTTGGCCTGACCACCGCCCGCGCCGCGGAGGTGAGTTTCGTCCGCATCTGGCCCGGTTACCGTTCGGCCGCGTCGTTTGAGCGCATCTCGGAATATTTCGACGGCGCCGAGAATTCCGGCGGCCAGACCCTGCTCCGCTCCCAGCCGGCGGAACGCGCCGGATTCTATTTTCTCGCCCGGCTCAAGAATGCCGGCGACGCCGTCGTCGGGACCATTTTCGAACTGGAGGTTGTTGCGCCCGGCTCCGCCGCACCGCACACCTTCACCTTCACCGCCGATCTGCCGGCGGGCGAACACGTTTTCAATCTTGGCCTCACCGGCGCCGACTGGCCCGACGCCAAAACCCGCCCGGTCGCCTGGAAACTCACCGTGCTTGCGCCCGGCGGCGCCGAACTGGCCCGCCAACAAAGTTATCTCTGGGAAAAGCCGCCGGGACAGAACTGACCCGGCAATCGAGGCATGGCCGATTTTTTTCAAAATTACGCTCTCGACGGCTTCTATGACGAGATGTTTGCCGCGCCTGACCGGCCGCGACCGCATTATGAACGGCTCGCCGCCCGCTTCGCCAAAATGGAAAACATGGGCGAGCTGCTCGCCCGCCAGCAGCATGCCGACCAGACCTTTCTCAGCCGGGGCGTCACCTTCACGGTCTACAGCGACGATCGCGGCACGGAAAAAATTTTCCCTTTCGATCTGATTCCGCGCATCATTCCGGCGCAGGAATGGAGCCGCCTCGAGGCCGGCCTGGCCCAGCGCATGACCGCGCTCAACTCCTTCCTCGCCGATATCTACGGGCCGCAGCGCATTCTCCGCGAAGGCGTGATTCCGCGCGAGATGGTGGAATCATCGAGAAATTTCCGCCCCGAAATGGTCGGCTTCGCCGTTCCCCACAACCTCTACGTGCACATCAACGGCACCGACCTCGTGCGCGACGAACACGGCGAATACCGCGTGCTCGAGGATAACCTCCGCACCCCCAGCGGCGTCAGCTACGTCCTGGAAAACCGGCAGATCATGAAGCGGGTCTTCTCGCGCCTGATCCGCGACTACCGCGTCCGGCCGGTGGAACTCTATCCCAACGATCTGCTCGCGCTTCTCCTCCATCTCGCTCCGGCGCACGTACCGGAGCCGACCGTCGTCCTGCTCACGCCGGGCATCTATAATTCCGCCTATTTTGAACATGCCTTCCTCGCCCGCCAGATGGGCATCGAAATCGTGGAAGGTTCCGATCTGGTGGTGGAGAATGACCGTGTCTACATGCGCCGCACCGGCGGACTCGCTCCCGTCCACGTCATCTATCGCCGGATCGACGACGATTTTCTCGACCCCACGGTTTTTCGCGAGGATTCGCTCCTCGGCGTCCCCGGACTGGTGCGGGCCTATCGCGCCGGCAACGTCGCCCTCTGCAATCCCATCGGCACCGGCGTGGCCGACGACAAGGCGATGTATTACTACGTCCCGCACATGATCAGGTTTTACCTCGGACAGGAGCCCATCCTGCCCAACGTCGAAACCTATCTCTCTTCCCACCCCGTCGATCTCAAGTTCATCCTGGACAACCTCCCCCGCCTCGTCGTCAAAAGCGTCAACGAGGCCGGCGGCTACGGCATGCTCGTCGGCCCGCATGCCGCCCGCGCCCAGATCGAGGAATTTCGCGGCAAAATCACGGCGAACCCCCGCAATTTCATCGCCCAGCCCACGCTCGGGCTCTCCCGCTGTCCTGCCGTCTGCGGCGACTCCATCGAAGGTCGGCACATCGATCTCCGGCCCTACATTCTTAATGGCGAGACGGTCAAGATCATGCCCGGCGGCCTCACCCGCGTCGCGCTGCGCAAAGGCTCGCTCGTCGTCAACTCCTCCCAGGGCGGCGGCTCCAAGGACACCTGGGTCCTGAGCGCCGGCGCCGTTCCGGCGCAAGCCCAGGGACCGGAAAAAATTATCGTCTGATCATGCTCTCCCGGGTCGCCAACCTCGTTTACTGGATGGCGCGCTATCTTGAGCGCGCGGAAAACACCGCACGCATCGTCGACGTCAATGCCGCCCTTGTCCTCGATTTGCAGTCGCGGCGCGACGCCGATGATCCCAAATCCTGGGAATCGCTCCTCTACGTCTCCGGCGGTGAAGAGCTGTTTGGCAGGCTCTACGATGAGGTCTCGGAGCGCACCGTGGTCGAATTCATGCTCTTTGAACGGCGCAACCCCGGCTCGATCTTCTCCTGCATCAGCCAGGCGCGCGAAAATGCCCGCTGCATCCGCGACCAGATCGCCAGCGAAGTCTGGGAGCATATCAACACGTTCTACCTCAAATTGCGCGATGATGACTACGCCCGCTACGCCCAGCTCGGCCCATTTGAATACCTCAGCCGCATCAAGACACAAAGCCAGCTCCTCTACGGCATCGCCGAGTCCATGCTCCCGCGCAACCATGCCTGGTGGTTCTTCGAGCTCGGTCGTTTTCTCGAGCGCGCCGACAACGTCTCGCGCATCCTCGATGTGAAATACTTCATGCTCCTGCCCGCGCTCGACGCCGTCGGCTCCGCCCTCGATATCATCCAATGGGCCTCCGTCCTGCGCTCCTGTTCCGGCTTCGAAGCCTTCCGCAAAAGCCGCCGCGGCCAGCTCAACCTCGAGCGGGTGGTCGACTACCTCATGCTCGACGACGCCTTTCCGCGAAGCATTTATTTTTCCGTGCGCGAAGCCGAGCACGCCCTCGCCCAGATCACCGCCGAAATCCCTCACGTCGCCGAAAACGCCGCCACCACCCTGGTCGCCGAGCTGCGCGCCGAACTCGAACAGCTCGTCGTCCGCGAGGTTATCGCCAGCGGCCTCCACGAGTACCTCGACCACATCCAGGCCAAGGTCGCCGAGGTTCACGAGGCGGTGCAGAACGTCTTCATCACCTACCCCACCGCCGGGGCGTACAAGTGGTGACCGCCCCGCTCCTCTCAGCCACCGGAATTTTGTAACGTATTATATTACAAATTTCCGTCTCGGCGTCAGGCGGTCAAATCCCGGCCCTGCTGCCGGGCGGCAATCCAGCAAAGCAGGAGCAGGGTGCGTTCGCCGTCGAGGCAGGCGGTGCGCGTTTTCAGGCAGTCCTGCAGGCGCTGACGCGGCAGGCCGAGGATTTTCGCCAGCTGCGCCTTGCTTCCACGCCGGTGCAACAGCGGTCCGGCCTGACGGACAAGCTCGTTCCACAACGGCGTGTCGGGCCCCGGCCTCAAGGTGAAACCGCGCCGCCGGTGACCGACCGCGCCCCGGACCGTTTTGCGGGCCGCGGACGCCGCCGTGTCGAACAAGGCCGTGGCGAGCGCCACCGGCAACGCCAGTCGTGGATGAAGCGGAACAGAGTTCATATAAAAATGGGAAGTTTGTAATATAATACGTTACAAACAACACAAGCGCTATCCGCCTTTTCCCGGCCACAGGGAGACGTTTGAGATCGGCAGGGTTGCGTCCCGACGCCGGTGCCATCATCGTCCAGTCGGATGATGGCCGCCTGGTCCGATTGGCAACCGCTGGAACTGAATCCGGCTCCCTCTGCCGCGACGTTGGCCGAAATCCTCGACGGCGGGCAGGCTTTCCGCTGGTACCGGCAGGGGGACGGCGCCTGGCGCGGCGGCTGGGCCGGCAACGCCGCCGAGCTGAGGCTGCAGCATGGCGCACTGCAATGGCGCGCGCCGGCGGAACTCGCCCCCGTGACCGGACCGGCCCTGCGCGATTATCTCGCCCTCGATCAGAACTGGGCGGAACTGGCCGACGCCCTGCCGTGGCGCAGCGACGCGCACCTTGCCTCCTGCCTCGCCGCCTTTCCCGGCCTGCGCATTCTTCGCCAGCCCCTCGGCGAAACCCTGCTGCATTTTCTCTGCAGCGCGACGAAACAGATCGTGCAGATCAAGCAGATGAGCGCGCTCCTCGCCGCCCGCCACGGTGCGCCGCTCCTCCCGCCCTCAACTTTCCACCCTCAACTCTCCACTCAATTCCATCGCCTTCCCACCTGGGCCGAACTTGCGGAAATTTCCGAAACCGAACTCCGCCGCTGCCTGCTCGGCTTTCGCGCCCGCTATATCCACCAGACCGCAGGCTTCCTTGCCGCCCATCCCGGCTGGCTTGAAGCCACCGCTGCCCTGCCCTACGCGGCGGCCAAGGAGAAGCTTTGCGAACTGCCGGGCGTCGGCGAAAAAATCGCCGACTGCGTGCTGCTTTTCGGCGCGGCCAAGCTCGAAGCCTTTCCCGTCGATGTGTGGATCCTCAAGACCATGGCGCAACGTTATGGTCTGCGGGGCTGGCGGCCGGCCCAGGTGGCGCATTTCGGCCGCGTCCACTTCGGCCCACTTGCCGGCCTGGCCCAGCAATTTCTCTTCGCTTTCGAGCGCCGACATGGCGGCCGCTAGAACGGCCTAAAAAACACTCTAGCTGTTTTCGAAGCCTGATGTCATTCTCAGCGTAGCGAAGAATCCGGTGAGATTACGCTGCGAGTGTCGGCACCATCCAAGTGGATTCTTCACTTCGTTCAGAATGACAAAACAAGAACCCATTGCGGCCACGGTCTTAGTTAAACCGCACTCGGCGGCGGCCCCGGCCGCCGGACGCTAGCCCGCGCCGGTTGGCGACGGCGGTATCTGGCTTCGCTGCAGCAGCCGCCAGGGGAAAAAATAAACGAAGTAAACCACGGCATAGACCGCGAAATTTTCCAACCGGGCAAAGTGCGCAAAGGCGAAGAAAAAGATCAGCAGATGCATGCGCATGACATTCTTGTACGGCTCCATCATGCCAGAATTGGCCGCCTGCGCCTTGCGGCGGATGATCGCCTCGGGAGTAACCGCGCCGTTGTCCGGCGGACCTTTCGGTCGCGCGCGGAAAGCGGCGCGCTCGGCGACGGCGGTCACAATGAGGAACGGCCAGTAGCGGCGAAAAACCTCGGCATAGATCGGAAGCATTCCGCCGAGCAGCCCGCGACCGTGGCGGTGCGAGGCATCGACCGGAAAAAATGAGTTGAGGAAGATCGAGTGCACGAAGTGAAACATCCCGAAGTGCACGGTGAAGAAGGCCAGGGCGAACAGGCTGCCCGCCAGGACGAAGGTCTCGCCGACTACCGCCGCGGCCGCCGGAACCCGGGACGATGCCGCCATCAGCTGCAGTGCCGGCCGAAAAATGTTCACCACGATGATGGCGTAGCCGATGCTCAAGCTCGACAGCCAGAGGCTCCATACCAGGTCCGTGGTATGCCACTGAAACCACCAGGCCATGCCCAGACCGAGAACGAAAGCCAGGACATCAGGCCAGATGTCCGCCCATGAAGCCGACGCGGGACTGGACGCGGCACTCATCGAGGAAGGCGGGTTGGAGTGAAATTCATCATTCTCCCGCCGGCAACGGCGGTGGACCATCCAGGGCCCGGGTTATGTCCTGATCGGTCAATTTGTAAACCAGTATCGAAAAATTCACCGTGTCGTCCGGTTCACGCTGCCGCAGGTAGGCGGTCAGCCGGCCAAACCGCCAGGCGTCAAAATAATTCAGGGCGGCCTGCCATTCGGTCAAGGGATGCGCCTGCAACGCGGCGACCCGGACTTTTTGATCGTTCGTCAACAGCGGGCTGACCCGCTGGCGGTAATATTGGTAAAGAGTCTCGTACTGTCGATTCCACGGCCCGAAAGGATGGGCGCCGGCAATAACCGGTTGGAGCATCGTGGCGCTGATAAAATACACCCCGCCGGTCAAACTGACCGCCTTGGGATTCTTCAGGAGGGCGATAACCACACTTCCATCCTGATTGGTCATGCCGCCAAGGTAGTCATAATCGGGCTGCTCTTTCAGCCGGCTGGCCAGCAGATCAGCTCTCGCCTCAGGCGGAAGACTGAGAAACTGCAACAGCGGCGGGACGTCCCACCCGGGATAGGACTGGATATAGCGTGCCGGTATTTTGTAATAGAGCGGACTGCTGTTGCCGAAATATGAAAGATAAATTGGCCCACCAAGTTTGTGGTCTTCAATATAGCGCTTCAAGCAGGGCAGGTCCTGCCCCCAATCAAGCGAGCTGTCCACCAGGTGCCGATACGCGCGCTCGGGCGGGACCAGGCTGTTGAAATAAGCGAGGTAATTTGGAAACCAATATATTGTTTCCGCTATGAGCGTTAAAATTAATATATATAGCGATGCCGCGGCAAACCGTTTAAGCTTCTTTAATTGCTCAGGGATGCCGGCCCCCCAACCGTTGCCCGGACGAAGCCAGTTTGCCGAAACCCCGCAAAGCATAAAGAGCGGCGCATAGAGGGGAAGCATATGCCGGTGACCGATATTGAGATGACTGAAAATAATCGTCATCAAATACACCACCTCCAGCGTCCAGAGCGGAAGCGTGGGATAAAAACCCCGAAAGACGGCCAATTGACGGCGGCCGGGATTAGCCGGACTCCCGCCATACCAATCAACGGCGACGATCGCCAGGGCCAGCGCGATGACCATAAATACGCTCAAGGGCGTCTTGACGAGGAAGGTATAAGGGAAAAAAAGCAGCCAGCCCCGGGTGCTGATGTCGCCGTTGAGAAATGCCGCTCGCTGCTCGGAATATTTCAACGTATTGGCTAAACCGTAAAGATAAGCTTCGGGCAGCAGCTGGTGCCGCCGCATAAAATCAATAAGGCGCGCCAGCGGCGACGGCAGGGGCGCCTGCATAGCCGCATCGAATTCCCGGGCTTGTTGCGGCGTCAGCACCGTTTGCCTGAGTGCTTCGGCCGCCTCCTCGGCATCGTACTCGTTTCTGAGCGCGGCCGGGCTGAAATGATGCGCTTGAAAAAAGTCCCCGACCCGCGACTGCTGGTCCTTGGTCAAGGGCAGCTTGCCGATTACATCGAGGGGATCAGGCCGGCCCAGCAAGGCCGCCCAGGTATGGGATAGCCGGTCGCGACCCGGCTCAGCCCGGGCAAAAACCGCATAACGGAAACCGTAGCATGCCCAGACGATCGCGACCGCCACCATGACGTGGACCGCCGCGGCCAGGGCAAATGCGGCAAGTTGTCCGCCGCGGCTCTTTAGGGCGCGCGCCGACCCGATTTCCACCGGCAAGGGACGGCCATCGATCAGCCGCACCGCTATCATCACCGCCGCAATCGGCACGATCAAACCCGCCGACATTTTTGTCACGAACAGCCCGGCCACCGCCAGTGCGCTGCCCAGCAGCCGCGGCACGGTGATGCGATGCAAAAGGGCCCACACGCCCCCCGTGGCCGCGAGAAAGAATAAGGCGCACGCCATGTCTGAAGTCATCAATGCGCCGTTGGCCAGAACCGTGGGATTGAAGATAAAGAGTAAAAGTGAAAGCAGGCCGCCTTCCGGCCCGAAGAGCCGACGCGCCCA
>DASRHD010000256.1:0-6568 GCA_035650695.1 Opitutaceae bacterium | reverse complement strand
ATCTGGAACGCCAACGTCCCCGAGGAGACCTTCTGGTTCAACGAGCGCGAGTCGGGCGATTGGTGGTGGATTGGAATGGCCCTGCTCTTTTTGTATTTCTTCTTCTCCTTCTGCTACCTGCTTTCCTACCGCAACAAGATCGTTCACCGCCGCATCAAGTTCATTGCGCAGTGGAACCTGGTTTTTCTCTTCGTCGACATCTGCTTCAATGTTCTCCCGGCGCTCAAGGACGCGGAAGGCACGCCGCGGCCGTTCTTCGGCCCCGGCCTGATCTGGTCGCTGACCTCCATTCTCGGCATCGGCGGCGTCTGCATCTGGGCTTATCTCAAAAGCTTCCCCACGACCAAGCTTTTCCCCATCCGCGACCCGCGCATCGCCGAATCCCTGACCTACCATGAACCCTCCGCCTGACGCCAGACCGAAGCCGGTTTCGTGGATTTCCGTGGCCGCGATTTTCGGCTGTTTCGCGCTTTTCTTTGTCATCCTTTATCTCGCCTACCTGCCCAATCGGAAAAAGCCGGCCGAGGCCGACCTTTCGCAGGTGCCGGCGGACGAGCGCTGGATCTATTCGCCGGAGGGCCGCGCCGCCCACCTGAGCGAGCTGCATGCCCGCGAGAAAACCGAACTGAACTCCTACGGCTGGGTCGACCAGAAGGCCGGCGTGGTCCGTCTGCCCATCGACCGGGCGATGGAACTGACCGTCCGGGACCTTCAGGCCAAAAAATAATTTTCCACGATGACTCCTGTCTCGTCCACCGCCCAATCCGAAGTCAGTGGCATCGACGCCTCGGCCCGCGTCCCGCTGCTGATTCTGCTCGGCTCGGCGATCCTCTGGCTGATTGCCGGCGGGGTGCTTGCCCTCATCGCCTCGATTCAGCTGCACACGCCGGAATTTCTCGGCGGCTGCGTCTGGTTTACCTACGGACGGATGCAGGCGGCGCAGGAAACTGCGCTGGTCTACGGCTGGGCGGTCAACGCCGGCCTGGCGGTCGCGCTCTGGCTCCTCGCCCGGCTGGGCGGCCTGCCGCTGCGTGGTGCCGGTCTGGCCGCGGTCGGCGCCGGATTCTGGAATCTCGCCCTGACCCTCGGCATCATCGGCATTTTTGCCGGCGACATGACCGGCTTTTCCCTCCTCCAGATGCCGGCCTATGTCCAGCCGGCCATGCTCGTGGCTTACGCCGCAGTCGCCGCCGCGGGCGTGCTTGCCTGGACCGGCCGCCGCGCGGCATTCACCTATGCCACGCAATGGTACGCCGTGGCCGCGCTCTTCGTTTTTCCCTGGGTGTTTTCAGTCGCGCAGGTTCTGTTGCTGTTCGCTCCGGTGCACGGGACATTGCAGGCCGTGGTGGCCGCCTGGTTCGGCCAGAATCTCACCGGTCTGGTGCTCGCGCCCTTCGCCCTCGCCGCCGTTTATTATCTGCTGCCAAAAATTTCCGGCCGGGCGGTGAGCCATTACGACTATACCGGCCACGCCTTTTGGGTGCTGCTTTTTATCGGCGGCTGGGCAGGCGGCCGCCGTCTGGTCGGCGGGCCGGTGCCGGCCTGGATCGCCACCATCGGCATTGTTGCCACGGTGCTGCTCCTTTTCCATTTTGCCGTCGTCGCCATCAATCTGGGCGGCGTCTTCTCGGCCCGCGGCAGCACGGCGCTGCGCTTCGCGGGGGTTGGATTCGCCGCTTATCTGATCGGCGGACTGGCCGACGCCGTCACTGCCACGCGTGACGTCGCGAAGTTCCTCCAATTCACCTACGTCTCGACGGCCCAAAGCCAGCTCATCCTCGGCGGAGCGGTGACTTTCGCTCTGCTCGGCGCCATTTATTATCTCGCGCCGCGTCTGACCGGAAAACCCTGGCCTTCGCTCATCCTTATTCGCGCCCATTTTGGCGCGGTGCTGCTCGGACTGGTGCTGCAGGTGGGCGGGCTGTTCGTGGCCGGTTGGGTCCAAGCCGGCGATCTGGCGCAGCCGACCGTCGCCTTCTCCGCCATTGCCGCCGACACCCGGCCGTGGCTTTTCGCTGCCACGGCCGGCCAGGCGCTTTCGCTGCTCGGTGCGCTGGCTCTGGCGCTGAACTTCTTCCGACTCCTCATTGTCCGCGCGGAACAACCCGCCGATGCGCTTTTCCGCGCGCCCGCCGCCGCCCTGGAGGTGCCCGCGTCATGAAAAGTTCACCGCTGTTTTTCCTCTGTCTCTTTGCCGCGATGGGGCTTTCCGTGACCGTCTTCGTTTTCGGCACGAATGCCCAGTACGGCGGCCTCTCGCCTTATCTCGACGAGAACGAGAGCGCGACCTTTCCCCAGCAGCCGCCCGGCACCGCCGACCGCGGCCGTATGGTTTACCAGGACCTCGGCTGCGCCGCCTGCCACACCCGTCAGGTGCGCCGGGCCGATTTCGGCTCCGACAAGGAGCGCGGCTGGGGCGAGCGCCAGAGCGTGGCGCGCGATTACATTTACGACAGCCGCGTGCTGCTCGGCGACGTGCGCGTCGGTCCCGATCTGACCAACTTCGGCGGCCGCGCCGCGGCCAGCGGCATGGACGCCGCCCAGCTCATGGTTTTCCTCCACAACGGCAAGGGCGCGATGCCGGCCTATCCCTTCCTGTTCGAAAAACGGCAGGTCAACGGCCAGCCTGTTGCCGGCGCGCTCACCCTCCCGGGCCAGTCCGGGTACGAGCTTGTGCCCACGCCGCGCGTCCAGGCCCTTGCCGCCTACCTGCTCAGCTTGAAATCCGACCACGATTATCCTGAAACCCGGCCGCAGTCCGCCGCATCGGGAGGAGAGAAGAAATGAGCGAGCCCGCGAAGGATCCGCGTCTCGATCAGGCCGCCGCTTCTGACGACAGCCTGCTCAGCGCCCATGAGAAAATTCTCACGGAGAAGCCCGATACCAAGGGCGGCTATTCCCTGCTTCCGCTCGGCCTGCTTTTCTTTTTCAGCGGCCTGATCTTTTTCGCCGGCACCTACCTCAACCGTTTCTCCGGCGGTTTCGACGCCATGGTTTACAACGAAAACCTCAAGCCGGTGAAGGGTGCCCCGCAGGTGGTCAAACTCGGCCCGGTCGACATGGGCAAGCGCCTCTTCAACTCCGGCGGCGCCTGCTACAGCTGCCATCAGCCGACCGGCCAGGGCATCCCCGGCGTCTATCCGCCGCTCGCCGGCTCGGAATGGGTCCAGGGCACCCCCGACCGCGTCATTCGCATCGTGCTTTTCGGTCTGCAGGGACCGGTCCACGTGCGCGATACTGATTTCAATTCCGGCGTGGTCATGCCCGCCTTCGGCCCGACCGGCGCCTTCGGCTGGAGCGACGAAAAAATTGCCGACGTCCTGACTTATATTCGCCAGGAATGGGGCAACAAGGCCGGTCCGATTACGCCCGAGCAGGTCGCCGCCGTCCGCACTGCTGAATCCAGCCGCAACAAGGCCTGGACGCAGGACGAGCTGCTGAAGATCAAATAAGCCCGCGCCGCTGGGGAAAGCCGCTCCCGCCGCCGCTCGTCCTGTTTTTCCGGCGTGCCTTCCTGATCCACTTTGTTTCAGGAGGGGTATATTTGTAACGTATTATATTACAAATATCGTGTGGCCTGATATCAGCCGCGCGAAAGGCCGGTTTCTAGCTGCCGAGCTTTTTTCCCGGCACGAGGTAATTCCGCACGTAATCGCGCACGGCCTCGGCCAGCGGCGTCACCGGCCGGTCGTAACCGCTGGCGCGCAGTTTGGAGATGTCAGCCTGGGTGAAGTACTGATACTTGCCGCGCAGGATCTCCGGCATCTCGATAAAGTCGATTTTCGGCTCGCGGCCGAGCGCGGCGAAGATCGCGCTGGCCAGCTCCAGCCAGGTGCTGGCCCGGCCCGAGCCGAGATTGTAGAGTCCGCCGGCGGCCGCGCCTTTGTCGGCGAAATGCAGCGTCATCTCGACCGCGTCCTTCACGTAGAGGAAATCGCGCTTCTGCTCGCCGTCCTTGAACTCCGGCTTGTAGCTCTTGAACAGGCCGACCTTGGCGGTGGCGAGGATCTGCTGGTAGGCCTTGTTGACGAGGCTGCGCATCTCGCCCTTGTGGTCCTCGTTCGGTCCGAAAACATTGAAATATTTCAGGCCGACGATGCGGTCGAACCAGCCTTGCCGCTGCGCATGGAGGTCGAACTGCTGCTTCGACCAGCCGTATAAATTCAGCGGATGCAGGCGGGCGAGGTTGGCGTCCTTGTCGTCCATGCCCTGGCCGCCGTCGCCATAGGTCGCGGCCGATGAGGCATAGATGAAGCGCGCATTCTGACGGAGCGACCATTCCGCCATCTCGCGGGTGTAGGCGTAATTGTTGTCGTTGAGGTAAGGCTCGTCGGTCTCGGTGGTCGATGAGCACGCGCCGAGGTGAAATACGGCCGAGAAGCGGCCGAAGGCATCCGGCTTCGGGGCGATCTGCCGGCGGAAGGCATCAGCCTCGACGTAGTCCGCGAATTTCAGCGGCTTGAGGTTGCGGCGCTTTTCCTGCAGATCGGCCTCGGTGCTGGTGCGCTTCCGGGCCGGATCGAGCACATCGGTGACAACGATGTCGGCGAGGCCGCGCTGGTTGAGCGCCCAGACCAGCGCGCTGCCGATGAAGCCGGCACCGCCGGTGACAAGGATGCGGCCGTTAAGGGTGCTCATGGTTTTAGTTGAACCACAGAGGGCACAGAGGACACGAAGAGTTTTTCACCACGGATTGCGCGGATTTAGACGGATGGATTTTATCTGTCATTCTGAGCGAAGCGAAGAATCCAATTGGATGTTGCCGGCTGAAGTCACTCTGGATTCTTCGCTCCGCTCAGAATGACAATTCAGTTAAGAAAGTGCTTTTCGAAGCGCTTGTCCCGTTGCTCATTCTCCTTCGCCAGCTTCTTGAATGTTTCATACGAAGACATGGACTTCTCGGGTAAGAGCAGTTATTAAATTTACCCTTCCCTCGACAGCTCTTCCGAGCGGATTTTGGCGGCAAGGACGGTGTCTTTAATGAGGGTGCGGAATTGGCCGGCTTCCATGCGTTTCAGTCCGGCGAAAGTCGTTCCATTCGGCGAGGTGACCTGGTTGCGGAGTTCCTCCGCCTCGGCGTTGCTTTGCGCCATGAGCCTGGCGGATCCGAGAATGGTTTCGACGGTGAGCTGGTAGGCCGCGGCGCGGGAGAGTCCGGCGGCCTCGCCGGCGTCGCGCAGCGCGGCGGCGAATTCAAAAACATAGCCCGGGCCGCTGCCGCTCAGCGCGGTGACGGCGTCGAGCTGCGGTTCCTCGACCGCCACGACCTTGCCGAGCGCGCCGAGAAGGGTGTCGACGATGGCGCGGTCGGCGGCGGCCAGCGGCTTGAGCGAGGACCAGGCGGTGACGCCGGCGCCGATCTGGCCGGGCGTATTGGGCATGGCGCGGACGAGATTGCGGGCTTGCGGAAAGGTCTGGGCGAGACGGGCGAGGCGCTTGCCGGCGAGAATGGAGAGGACGAGCTTGCCGGTGGTGAGCGCGGCGAGGCGGGCGTCGAGGCCCGCGAGCTGCTGGGGCTTGCAGGCGAGGACGACGGTGTCGGCGCTTTTCAGCAGCGCCGCCAGATCATGGTGGGCGGTGATGCCGGTGCGGGCGGAGAGCTTTTGGGCGGTATCATCATCGCCGCCGGTGCAGGCGAGGTCGGAGGGGCGGGCGGCTTTTTTGACGAGCAGGCCGTCGACTATAGCCGAGGCCATGCGGCCGGCGCCGAGGAAGGCGAGTTTCATTCGGAGTGTGTCTTGAAGGGATTTTCGACCGGGTGGAGGAGGAAGGCGCTGGTGCCGCCCCCTTCGCGGTCAAGGAGGAGAACCTCGCCGCCCAAACTCTGCAAGACGTGCCGCGCGATGGTCAGGCCCATGCCGACGCCGACGGTGCGCTTGGTGCTGACGAACGGCTCGAACATGGTATCGCGGACCTTGGGATTGATTCCGTTGCCCTCGTCGTCGACCCGGATCTGGATGAACTGGCCTTCCTTGGGTTTTTCGACGAGTTCGGTGTGGATGGAGATGGGGCGGGGGCCGTCGGGTTTCGTGCCGTAGCTTTCCCAAGCGTTGATTAAAATCTTCGCCAGCGCGTCCTCGAAGGCTTCGACATGGGTTTCGAGGGCGAAGTCCCCGAGCGGATTATCGACCGAGACGGGCTCGCTGATTTCGTTGTCCGACTGATAGCGGAGCACGCTGTCCTCGATCAACTGCTGGAGGTTGCTCTTGATCAGGCTGACCGGGCCCTTGCCCGCAACATAGCTGAGCTGCTTGATTATGGTGATGATGCGCTGGACCGCCGCCTCGGCATGATGCGTATTTTCCTTCACCAGGTCGGCCTTGGTGTGATGAGTGCGGATGAGGTCGAGATAACCCATGACGACGCCGAGCAGGTTGTTGAGATTGTGGGCAATGCCTTGGGTGACGGCGCCGATCGTGGCGGTGCGGCGCGCCTCGACCAGGCGGCGCTGCAGGTCGAGCATCTCGCGGTTGACGGCGACGAAGCGCAGCTGGGTCTGGACGCGCGCGAGGGTTTCATCGAGATCGATCGGTTTGGTGATGTAATCGACCGCGCCGACGCCGAGGCC
>DASRHD010000255.1:0-28202 GCA_035650695.1 Opitutaceae bacterium | reverse complement strand
CGATTCTCCGGTCACGTGGCGCACCGAACAGGAATGGCGTGATTATTTCCACGCTTGCGACTTGCGGGTGGAACGGGCGGAGAGCCAGCCCCGGATCTTTCGGTATTCCACAGCCCGGGACTTCTTGCGTTCCCTTCATGGCGTAGGTGCGGCGCCGCAACGGCGCATGCCGGCGGGGCGGCTGCGCGGCCTGCTGCGCGATTATGAGGCCAAGTTTTCCGTGCCCGAGGGTGTGCGGGCGACTTGGAAATTTTACCGCATCGAGGCGGTGTTGGAGCGGTGATTTGTCACACCACGCTTGTCCGACCGTGCCAGACCTGCGCGAGCAGAACTCGCCAATAAGCTTACCGCGATCATTCCTTATTTTCTTAAGCCATTAATATTGAATAGATTGAAATTATAGAAAGCCTCTTTCATCGATTTTTTCCGGCTGGACTGAACTTTGCTCCAGCGATTGCGTCACATCTTTCAACATGATCACGCCTGTCGCCTTCGTTTTCATCCCGCCGGGGCTTTTCTGGATCCTTTTCATCCTGGTTTTCATTTTTGCCCTCTATGCCCAGATGCGGGTTTCGCATGCCTACAGCACGAATGCGTGCATTCCCTCCCGCGGCGGAATCACCGGCCGGGAAGCCGCGCAGGCGGTGATGAATCAGGCTGGAATTTTCGACGTGGAAATTGAGGAGACGGCTGGCCATCTTACCGACCACTACGATCCGCTGCACAAACGCCTCGTGCTCTCCTCCGAAAACTATCGCGGCACCAGCCTGGCCGCGCTCGGTGTCGCCGCCCACGAAGCCGGTCACGCCATCCAGCACAAGGTCGGCTACAAGATGCTCGATGTGCGCATGGCGCTGGTTCCGGCCACGCAATTTGTTTCCGGCATCCTGCCGTTTATCATTCTTGGCAGTTGGTTTTTCGTGCGCGGCCTGACCGGCATCGTGCTCGATGCGGCTGTTATCTGCTATGCGGTCCTGACCCTTTTCCAGCTGGTCACATTGCCGGTTGAATTCGACGCCAGCCGGCGGGCCAAGGTCAAGTTGGTCGAGCTTGGCATTCTTGACCGCGACGAAATGCCCGGGGTCAACCAGACGCTCGACGCCGCGGCGCTCACCTATCTCGCCGCCTTTATCAGCGCCCTGCTCAATCTCCTTTACCTGTTGTCCCAGGAACGCCGGAACTGACCGGTCATTCCTCGGCGGCCTTGAGCTCCTGGCCCGGCGGGTCCGAGGCGAGGGCCGAACTTTCGGAGAAATCCCGCACGGCGCGCAGAATCTCCAGCACATCGGGGTGACGCGCGGCAAACACCAAAAGTTCGATCTGCTCCCGCGACAATTGCTGTTCCATGATCACGGCCAGCAATTCGTCCTGGCTGCTCCGGATGGAGCGGCGATAGACGGCGCGCAATTGCTCGCCGGTTTTCTGGGCGTCAGCGGCTGAAAATTTGAGGCCGCTCACCGCTTCCAGCCAGAGCAGCGCCATGCCCTTCATCTCGGCCGAGTCGCCGGCATAGCCCATTTTTTTCAACAATTCCGAGACGGTGCTGAACTTTACCGGCCGGCCAGTCTCGATGTTGATGACGGTATTGCGGTGACAGCCGGCGAGGGCGGCCAGTTGTTCGCGGCTCAGATTCTTCGCTTCCCGCAGCTGGCGGAATTGGCGGGTGTAATTCATCCGTCGGTTAACGCCGCCCGGGCTTTTTTTGTCAACGCGCACGGTGAATGATTTGCCAGTTGACAAAATATAGTACAACCACAAAAAGTTTGCAATGCGTCCGCCGGCCTGCCCTTTTGAACCTCCTCCGCCCGGTGGATTGGAATGTCACCGAGCACGGCTGTTGCGCCTGCTGGTCACCGTCTGCGAGAGTCTCCGGCGGCTCCAAGCCGAGCCTGCCGCGAAGCGGGCCTGTGTGGAGGTGGCCGCGCTGCTTCGCGCCCAGCTGCGGGGACCGCGCCGGGCTTCGCGCCGGCCGAAGAGATCATGAGCCAGGTGGGCGACGGAGAGGAGGGGCGCCCGCAGGCCGCCGGCAAATGGATTCTGATCGTCAGCGACCAGGCGGTGATGCGGGACATCCTGGAGCGGTTCTTGCGGACGCTCGGACATTTTATTTCCACCGCCGCCGATGGCCGCGAGGCCTTGTTCAAGGCGCGGTCGTTGCCGATCGATTTTGTCCTCCTCGATCTGGACATGGGGGGAGGACTGGGGCTGGCGTCGGAGCTGAGAGCCGATCCGGCGCTGCTGCGCCTTCCCCTTCTCTTCATCAGCGCGCGGTACCAGGCGCGTGAACTTTCGCCGCGGCTTCAGGGGGGCGCGACCGGCTTTCTCCCCGTGCCCTTCACGTTAGTGGAAGTGCGCCAGCTCCTCAACGCGATGGGGGGCGCCACTTAATCCCGGCCGGCACCGGCCGTCACAATTCTGTAGCAATACAAGCCGGCATTGGTTTTCCAAATCGTCACCAAGTCGCTGCACATGCGACACAAAACGGGGATAAATTGTCGGTGCATGGATATTTATCCCCAGAGTGATCCGACGGCTTTCCGCACGGCCCGGCCGATCCGCGATCTTTGCTTTTTCCGCCGGATGGCCCGATGCGCCTCCGTCTTTCATCTTCCCTAATCGCCGCGGCAAATCCTCTTCGACCAAGCTCTCCAGAAATTCAGCTCACATCGACTAAATGAACCCGTCCCCGCCCCGAGTCGGGATCGCAGCCATCACCGAAAACATGCTCAAACGTAAATGGTCCGCGATCATCCTGCGTTATTTGGAAAAAGGCATCAACGATCCTGCTGAAATTACCAAACGGGAAATCAACCTGTCCTCCATGGTCATAAATGAACGCCTGCGCACCATGTTGCGATATGGATTGATTGCCCGCTTTCCCCGACCCGCGCCGTCCAACGTGATTGAATATCGCCTCACCCCGTTGGGTAAAAAAATCCTCGAAATGATCAATGCCATCGACGAGTTGGATCAACAGATCGGACGGCAGCTGCTGAAAAAATCCGAGGACGACCTGGCGCTAGGGCCGAATCCTTTTCCCGAAGCCTCCCTCTAAAATAAACCAACTGAACCATCCTTTTCCATGAAAACCCATCTCGCCCTTCTTCTTTTCGTTTTCCTGGCCGCGAACCTCCAGGCGGCGGAAGACCCTTCGCCAAATGATCAACGGCCGGCCGCTGGCGCGCACAAAACCCTCTCGGCCCCGGCGCTCGCGGCCGAGGTCCGGGAGATTGCCGGTTCGGCCACGCTTTCCCCGAAGGAAAAAGCCGACCAGATTGCAGCCACGGTCCACGACGCCATTACCACCGCCGTCGGCCAGCTCAAAAATCCCGAGGAGATTCTCAAAACGACGCTGCGGTTTGCGCGGCTGGCGGCTGCGGCCGCACCGCAGTTTACCGCGGCGATTATCAACGGTGTTTCGGGCATTCCTGCCATCGCCGGCATGGACGGAGCGCTGGCCGAGATCCAGACCGCCGTGGTTGACGCTGCGACCAAGGCCACCGAAGCAGATTTTTCGTCCGATGACGACAGGCGGAAGGGCCGCCACAGAGATCGGGAGCCCGACGGCGACAAGGACGACGTTGTAGTCAGCGCCTCCCACTGAGCTGTTCCGAAAGCGCCTTCCCCGCTAAGATGATCAAATGCTCTTTTCGCGCCCCGATGTTGGCGCTGATCCTCTCTTTCCTTCCCTTCCATAATGGCTTCGGCGATGACCATGCGACCGGTTCTGGAGGGGAGGAGAAGGCCACCGCCGAGGCGACACCAGCCGCGGCCTTGGCGGCGGAGGTAAGCGAGATCGCGCATTTCAAGATGATGTCGCACGCCAAGAAGGAAAAACGCATTGCGAACGCCGTCCGGGTGGCGGTGGTCGGCGCAACCGCTTACAAAAACCCGGCGGAAACTTTGAACATGGCCTCAGACCTGGCCGTGGCCGCCGCCAATGCCGCCCCCGCCTTCAAAGAAATCATCGTTCATGCCGTTTCTTTCACTCCCTCGGTCGCCCGGATTGACGGAGCTTCCGGTCAAATCGCGGCCGCAGTCGACGATGCGGTGGCCAAAGCAGCCAACGCGGAAAAATCGCGGCAGATTACGGAAGGGAAAAACCGGCGTGGCACCATGGAGGCCGGCCCGGCGGTCCCGCCCCCGCCGGAGAAGGTCGAGTCATCCTCCGCCCTGCGGAACGAGCCTACTGCGGCCCCGCCGGCGCCCGCCGCCAGTGCCATCGCCCAGACTGCACCGCCGGCGCCGAGCGAGCCAATTTCGCCATCGGAGAATGCCGGCGTGGCTTCCGGCGCCGCGGCCGGACCGGCAGCGGACGCGGGGGAGGACGCCACCGCGACGGCGAAAACGGCGTTCTGGCCGCCGACAATCGATCTGGGCGACAATGCCGCGGTCCATTTCACCGCGGACCTGGGCACGCGCTACGATGACAATGTCTTTCTCACCGAAAAACAGAAGACCAGCGACGAGATTTTATCCGCCGCTCCCGGTGTGGCGTTTCAATTTGGTCAGAATTCCCTCACCAGCGGCGCTCTGAGTTACGAGGAAAGCTTTCAACATTATGCGCACAAGAGCGCACCCGACGCGCAGCTCGGGGTCGGCTCGGCAAATTTCGGCTACAGCGACAGCCGGTTGGACGTCAAAGCCAACGGAGCCTTCCAGCAATTTTATCAGAATCAGGAGAACTTTTTCATCCCCGGCCAAAAGCTGCTGGTCCGCCGCGATCAACTTGACGTGGGTGGCAGTGCCGAGGGGACTTTCACGGAAAAAATCAGTGCCGGTGCCGGCGTGAACTACAGCCGGACCCACTACCGGACGGCGGGGCTGGTTGACAACAACTCTCTCGGCTGGCCGATCAACCTTTATTATGCCATCTGGCCCAAAGTCGATCTTTCGGGCGGCTTTAGCTACCGCGAAACCAAGACGGCGATTAACGGTCCCGGCAACCGGCAGCGGGACAAATATTACAACCTCGGCGCTCGCGGTGAGTTTACGCCAAAACTCAGCGGCAACTTTTCCGTCGGCTACACCACCAGCCGGGTCGGCGCCAGCGGCGGCAGCGACATCTGGGCCTTCGACGGAACGTTTAACTATGAAATGAGCCCGAAGACGACCTGGACGCTCACGGCCTCACGGGATTTCAGTACGGGAGCGCAGGGCGAGCAGCTGAAAAGCACGAACTTGTCGCTGGGCGCGTCGACATTTCTGTCACCCCAATGGCAGGCGGCAGTCAACCTCGCCTATCAGAATGTCGTGTATCCGGCGGTGCGTAAGGACAATTACGGGGATGGCGCTGTCTCGGTGACGTATATTTACAGCAAGAATATCAGCGCAACAGCCGGCTATAATTTGCGCAAAAACTCCTCCTCGGTCTCGGGGGCGGGTTTTACCGACAACATTCTGAGCCTGAGCGCAGGCTTAAAATATTAACGGAAATCCTGCGCTACCCTCGACGATCAAGCTTATGATGAAGACATTCCTCGCCACCCTCATGGTCCTCTTTTTCGCGACGGCGGGTAGGGCGCAGCCGGTTGCGGCTCCGGCCAAGCCGGCCGGGGCCGACGCCAGGCCGTCCTATGTTCTCCGGCCCCTGGACTTGATAAAAGTACAGATATTCCAAGAGCCGGATCTCGAGCGTGAGGTCCGGGTCTCAAAAAATCACACCGTCGTTTTGCCGCTGATCGGGACGGTCGATCTCACCAACCGGACCGTCCATGATGCCGAGTCGCTCGTGACCGACCTTTATGGGCGCGACTATCTGGTCAATCCGCAGATCAACATCACCGTCATGGAATATGCACCGCGCTCGCTGAGCGTCCTTGGCGCGGTCAACTCCCCCGGCTCGGTGACGATTCCGCCCGAACAGGAGCTGACCCTGGTGGACGCGATTGCCCACTCGGGCGGCTTTTCCCGCCTGGCCAACCGTACCAAGGTGAGCCTGACCCGTACGCTGCCGGGCGGAGAAGTGCAGCATTTCACGATCAATGCCGACCAGCTCATTTCCGGTGACGCCGCCCGTCAATGGATGGTGCGCGACGGCGATGTGATTTTTGTCCCCGAGAGTGTCCTTTGAACCTTGAATTGATCATGAATACGCCACCGTCTCCGCCGGCCACCCCCGATTTCCCCAACGAACCCGCCCATGGCGAAGAGACCAATATGGGGCACGCCCTCCGTAATTACTGGCTCATGGTGCGCGAGCGGAAATGGTACGCCCTGGCAATTTTTTTAATCGTGGTGGTGGCGGCGGCGGCCTACACTTTTTCCCGTACCCGGATGTATCAGTCCGTCGCCATGGTGCAGGTGCTGCGACGCGGCCAGCAGGTTCTTCGGGTGGAGGATGTGGTGGAAAGCAACATCACCGGCGACGTCGATTTCAATACGCAGATCAAGGTTCTGGAGAGCCTGACCCTGGCGCAGAATGTGGCGGGCCGATTGACGAGCGAGGAAGTGCAGCAACTGATCGCTCCCTACAAAAGCAGGTCCGGGGCAAACCCGCCCGTTCCGGTTGATATCATATATCGAAACCGGCAGATCGTTCCGCAGCGGCTGACCTTGATGATCGCCATTCAATTTCGGCATCCCGACCGTAAAATGGCTGCTCGCATCGCCAATCTTTATGCTGAGGAGTATATTGCCTACAATACCCGTCTGCGCGTCGACGAATCGATGAAAGCGGTGGACGAGCTGAAGGACCGGGCGGACCAGCAGCGCCGGCGCGTCGATGAGATCGCAAACTCCCTGCAGAATTTTCGCCAGACCAACAACCTGATCTCGCTGGAGGAAAACAAGGATATCGTCACGGAAAAGTTAAAGGCCTTGAACACTATGGCCACCGATACTCATGCCAGCCTGACCACGGCCGAAATTCGCTGGAAGCAGGTCGAAGACTGGAAAAAGGCGGGCAAGGACCTCACCGAGCTTCCCTTTATCGCGACGCAACCGCAGGTCAGCCAGCTCACGCAATTAATCACCACCCAGAAGACGACCGTGGCCCAACTAAGCGAACGCTACAAGGCGAAGCATCCCAGCTTGATCGAGGCCGTGAGCACGTTGGAAAAGACCAAGCGCGAGCTGGCGGCGGCAGTCGACGCGGCGGCGGCGACCGCACGGGCGGAATATGAAAACGCCTTAACCGCCGATGAAGCCGCGCGCAAGGCCCTGGCCGACCAAGAAACAAAGTCCCTCGACCTGGACCGATATTCCGTCGAGTACGACAACCTCACCCGCGAGTTTCGCGTCAACAACCAGCTTTTGGAATCGATGATGGCGAGAATGCGCGAGACCGCGGTTAGCGGCACCATCGAAACCCAGAATGCCCGGATCGTCGATCCGGCGATTGAACCCTCGACGCCGGTTTCGCCTAATATATTGGCAAACCTGGTCATGGGCGGGATGATGGGGATCATCCTGGCGGTGGGCTCGGCTTATATGCTGGCCGTGATCGATGACCGGGTGAAGACCGCATTTGATATAGAGACCCTGGTCGGACTTCCCTTGTTAGGAGTCATTCCGCGCATTCATCGGATGGATCAGCCGGACAAGGCCCAGATCGTCTCGAACGGCGCCGACCGGGTGATTGTCGAAGCCTTCATGTCCCTGCATTCGACGCTGAGGCTCAAGGACGAGAGCCGGAGCGCCAAGCTTTTGATGGTGACCAGCACGCTGCCGGGCGAGGGAAAGTCATTTGTGGCCACCAACCTGGCCCTGGCGTTTGCCTCCCAAGGGCAGCGCACGGTGGTGGTCGATTGCGATCTGCGCAAGCCGAACGTGCAGAATTCCTTCCGGCTGGATGCCGGTAAGGGGGTTATCGGATATTGTGCGGATGCCCTCCGCCTGGATGAGATCGTCGTCCGCAGCGTGCACCCAAACCTGGATGTCATCACCACCGGAGGGCGGGCGAAGATGCCGGCGCAGCTGCTCAACGGCCGCGAATTCGAAATGCTGGTGACGGAGTTGAGCAAGCGCTATGATCGGGTGGTGATTGATACGCCTCCGCTGGGGGTGGTGAGCGACGCCCTGAATATCCTGCCATTGATGGACGGAGTGATTTTCACCATTCGTTACAACCGGGTGCGGCGAAAAGCGGTACAGCGCAACGTACAGCGGCTGCTGCTGGCCAATGTTGAGGTATTGGGAGCGGTGCTAAACGATACCAACATGGATTTTGCGGGCGATTATTACGGCGAATATTACGAGAAATCCTATAAGGAGTACTATGACGTGGCAGTGGAGGGGGAGGGGGGCGGATCGGCCGTAGTCGCCAGCGCCAGGTGATAATTATTGCGGCCCGGTCATCCGGTCGGCCGCACGGTTTCACTGCCAGCTAGGCATTGCGACCGTTCGCCTCCAGCGTCAGTCCGAGCCAGCGGCGCCAATTTGCCGCGTGAAAAAGCGGCAGAAGACAGAACAAGCCGATCACCGTCAGACCGAGGATGGCGAAACCGGTGGCATCGTGCAGCCTGCCCTCGATTGCATCGCTGCCATAGGCATAGGCCCAACCGGTGAGGAAAAGGCTGCGCAGAAGATTGGTCAAAAAAGCGAACGCCATGGCCGCGCCGACGAGAAGGATCTTTTTCCAAAGCTTGTCGAGAAAGACGGCGCCGAGAAACGAACCGGCGAAGAGGCAGCCGGTAAGAGAACGGATGCCGGAGCAGGCGTCGATGACGCCGACCCGGCCATGAGGCAGCACCAGCACGTTGCCTTCCTGGACGATCGGATAGCCCAGCAGGTTGAAAACGGCAAACACCACCGCCACGACTTTGCGCAGGAGAAAAAGACTGACGGCGTTCTCCACTGCCGTGACCAGCGGCGCGGAAAGAATCCAGATCAGCGCGGGAAAAAGAAACAAGACCGCGGCGCGCACGCGCGCATCCGCCCGCAGGGCCGCCCAAGCGGTGGCTGGCGCCTCGTGGCCGAGGCGGCCATCGGGAGTATTGAAGTACACCATGCCGAGAAGCACGCCGGAAAAACCGGTGGCGAGGGCCAGGGAGCCAGGCTGGGTAATGCCCGCCCCCGCCCGGTAAAATGCTCCGAGGAGGAAGATGACCAAGCCGCATCCCATGATCGAGCCGGCGACAAACGAGGTGACCATCCGCAGCTTGGGCGGGAGCGGACTCAGGCGGGCGGCGAGAAAAATGATCCGTAGTTTTGCCCAGCGGTCCGCCACCACATACGCGACAAACGCCGGCACCAACCAGCCGAAGGCATAATCCGGCTTCATTCGCCACCAATGCATCTGGTCCACGGTCAAAAAAACCATGAACGCGAGGGCGACCGCGAGGGCGGTGAGAAAACGATCGGGCGCCTCGAGGCGCCGGCTCAACTGATTCAGCATGGAGCGTACAACAATTATTTCCTGGTCCCCCCTCGCAAGTGGATTCCGCCCGGCCGGCCAGTTGTAACCTAAATGGCGCAAATCTCTTCTCGACCCCCTCTGTCCGGCCGGTTGCATCGGGAGGGTGACGGCGTTTTCCCGGCCCTTTCCCCGTGTTCCGGCAGCACGCGGACGTTCCCTGAAACCACCGGATTTCCCGTTTTTCTACCGGGAGGGAGGGCTTGTCGGCATCACGGCGCTGCATCTCTCCTTTCTGCCCTGGGCGTTCGGCACGATGCACGCCTGGAGCCAGCTTACCAGCCTGGGTCTCGCCGGGGTTGGATTCCTCTTTTCCGTCTGGCCCCGAACCGAGCCGGGAAACGCGGTCAGCGCCTTTTCGCCCGCGGCCCGACTGGCGCGATTTCCGGTTTTTTGGGCCGGCCTGGCGCTGCTGGCGTACGTTGCGATCCAGGGGTTGAATCCGGCGTGGCGCTTTACGGGCGACGACAACGCCTGGTGGATCGATCCGGTCCCGCATCTCTCCTGGCTTCCGTCCGGCGTGGAGGCGCCTTTTCTCCGCTCGAGCCCGTGGAGGGCATTGACCGTTTATGGGTCGCTCTGGCTGCTGGTCTGCTCGGTGTGGGTGGGGTTTTCCCGCCGACGAAGCTATCAGATTTTGTTTACGGTCATTTCCCTCAACGCTTTTTTTCTCTCCCTCCTGGGCTTGCTGCAGAAGCTGAGCCTGACGGATAAAATTTTCTGGCATTATGCGCCGAGCAATCCGGCGTTTATCGCCAGCTTCATCTATCCCAACCACGGCGGCGCATATTTCAACCTCGCCCTGGCGGTGACGGCGGGACTGTCCTGGTGGCATTATCAACGCGCCTGTCGTGAACGGGAAAAACCGGGCCTGGCGGCGGTTTTTATTTTTTTTGGCGTCTGTATCGCCCTCGCCACGGTTCTTTCCTCCTCCCGGATGTCGATCATCCTGCTGCTGGCATTCAGCCTGACCGCCGGTGGTCTGCTCCTGCTCCGGTTCCGGCGGCGGGAGGGGCCGATCCGCCATCGCCGGGAGATCCTGCCGGCCGCCCTGGCGCTGGCCGGCTTCTGCGGCGTCGGTCTCCTCTCGCTGCGCACGGAACGGACGTGGGAGCGTTTTGCCGCCGCCGCCGCCCATCCCGCGGCCTCGGCCCAGGCCCGCCTTATCGCGCGGCGCGCCGCCGGTGAGATGCTGCGCGACCGCTGGTGGTTTGGCTGGGGGGCCGGATGTTTTGCCTATAATTTTCCCGCCTATGCCCGTAAGTATCCAGAAATATATTACATAGGAAACGGCCACCGGCAGTTCTGGGAGCACGCACACGACGATTTTCTGGAATTTCCCGTTGAGCTCGGGATGGCCGGCCTCCTTCCGCTGCTCATCATGCTTGGCTGGTATGGCCGGCGGCTCGGCCGCGGCAGCTTTGGGCGCGAGCCGGCGGCGTTGTTTATCGTGCTCGGCTGTGGGCTGACGACGCTGCACGCGGCGGTTGATTTCGTTTTTCAGAACCCCGCCGTCCTCCTCACCTGGGGAGTCCTGCTCGTCGGGGCGATGCGCTGGACGGAATTCCATTCCTCGGGCGGCCGGGGGCGGTTCCGCCCCGGCACCCCGCCAAACCGCGACGCTGGCGGGGATTTCCGGGACGCCGCCTTATCCGGTCCGATCCTGCCGCAAGGGAACGAGGAGCGGAGCGGCGGGTGAGGAAACCGCCGGCCGGGGCCGCTCGGAAAACGGCACATATTCCGGCACCAACTGCTTCATGAGCGACTTGCTTTGCTGGGACGAGCCGCCCGCGGCGACGCGCAGATCGGAGAGCCAGGACTCGACGTCTTCCAGCACGGGCTCGCTTCGCAGCTTGAAAATCCGGGGGTGTTCGGTCGGCTCGTGGGTTTCATCCGTGTGCCGAAGCTCCTCAAAAAGTTTTTCGCCGGGACGAAGCCCGGTGATCTTGATCTCAATGTCCAGATCGGGCTTGTATCCGCTCAGCTCGATCATTTGCCGCGCCATGTCGATGATTTTGACGGGTTGGCCCATATCGAGGATGAAAATTTCGCCGCCCTGCCCGAGGGTGGCGGTTTGCAAAACGAGGCCGACCGCCTCGGGAATGGTCATGAAGTAGCGGGTCATGTCCGGATGAGTCACGGTCACGGGGCCGCCCTGCGCGATCTGTCGGCGGAAAACAGGGATGACGCTGCCGCTCGAACCGAGCACGTTGCCGAATCGGACGGCGAGGAACGCGGTGCGGTTGGCCGGGGCATATTGCCGCGCCAGCAGGACCTTCTCCGCCAGTCGCTTGCTGCAGCCCATCACGCTGGTGGGATTGATCGCCTTGTCCGTCGAGATCAGCACGAAGCGGTCGACCTGATGCTCGCTGGCCAGCCGGGTCAGGCTGGCCGTCGCCAGGGTGTTGTTTTTTAGCGCTTCGCCCGGCTGCCGCTCCATCAGGGGCACATGCTTGTGCGCCGCCGCATGGAAGACGATGGCGGGCCGGTGCTGCGCAAACACCTTCCGCATCGCTTCCTCATCGGTCACGTCGGTAATGAGGGGGAGGAGGCGGTCGCGCTGGCCGGTCCCGTCCAGCTCCTGTTCGATTTCAAACAGGGCAATTTCCGTCTGTTCGACCATGATGAGCAGCTGGGGATGGTGGGCGAGGATCTGCCGGCACAGTTCGCTGCCGATGCTTCCGCCAGCGCCGGTGACAAGCACGACCCGGTTCCGCAGCATGCGGGTGATCCCGATCGAATCGAGATTGACCGGGGCGCGGCCCAGCAGGTCCTCGATCGCCACCGGTCGCGACCGTTCGACCTTCACCTCGCCGGAGGCCAGTTGGGTAAAGGACGGCACAATTTGCGTGGTGGCGCCGATCTCGCGGCCATATTCGACGATTTCCTTCACCCGTTTCGGCGTCACGCCGGTCAGGGTGATGACGAGCTCGTTCACGCGGGCGACCCGGGCCAGCTTGACGAGCTTTTCGATCGGGCCGTAGACGGGAAGACCGTGGATGCTGCGGCCGATTTTCTTCGGATCGTCGTCGATGAAGAAAACGGGGTAGAGTCCGTTTCCCCGGCGCTGCAGGAGGTCTTTCGCCAGGATTTCACCGACGTCGCCCGCGCCGACGATCGCGACGCGTCGGTCCACCAGGCCGGACCGGACGGAACCGGAGGCGGACCAGGCGCGCACCACGCGCAGGCAGAGGCGAAAGGCCGAGATCACGCCCACACTGAGGACGAAATCCATCAGGATGACGCCGCGGGGCGGGGCGGCCATGACGGCGGATTCGTAGCCGAGGCCCAGCATCATGCCCGACACGGTGATCATGGCGAGCACGACGCCGCTGAAATCGGCGAGACCAAAATAGCTTAAAATGCTGCGAAACTGGCCGAACGAATAAAGCAGGAGCAACTTGCAGAAAACGATCGGGACAATCAGGGTGAGGCACTGTTCTTGGAATTCGGCCGGCGTGGCGAAATCCCAGCGCAGTTCGTAGGCGAGGCAAAACATCGCTCCGAGGGCGAGCGCATAGACGATAAAAATCGCCGAGGTGCGGGTGATGCGGTGGCTGCCGATAAAAAGATCGAACCAGCCCAGAAGCCGGCGCAGAACCCGCATCAACCGTTCCCGGAGGATGAGGCCGGCGATCGCCAGAAGCGAACTTTCAACCTGGGGAAAGGCGGTGGACATGGGAAAGCGGAAAAGCTATTGCCGCAGAAAAACGCCGCGCACGGTTTCGACGACCCGCTGCAGATCGTCGTCGGTCATGGCCGAGCCCGAGGGAAGGCACAGCCCCTGGTGGAAAAGGCGCTCCGCCACGCTCCCGCCGACCGCCTCGCACCCGGCAAAGACGGGCTGGAGATGCAGCGGCTTCCAGACCGGCCGCGCCTCGATGTTTTCGTTTTCCAGGGTCAGACGGACGTCTTCGCGGCTGACGCCGGCCTTTGCCGGATCGATCGTCAGGCAGGTAAGCCAGCGTGTGCTTCGGCCATAGGCCGCCTCGGGCATGAAGGTCAGGCCCGGCAGATCGTGCAGTTCCGCAACGTATCGCTCAAAAATACGGCGGCGATTTTTGACCCGCATTTCCAGGCTCTGGAGCTGTCCGCGACCGATGCCGGCCAGGACGTTGCTCAGGCGGTAATTGAAGCCGAGTTGGGAGTGCTGATAATGCGGCGCCGGATCGCGGGCCTGGGTGGCGAGAAAGCGGGCGCGGGAAATCAGGTCGTCCTCCTCCGCCACCAGCATACCGCCGCCGGAAGTGGTGATGATTTTATTGCCGTTGAAGGAGAATATCGCCATCCGGCCGAAGGCGCCCGCCGGCTTTCCGGCGCAAGTGGCGCCGAGCGCCTCGGCCGCATCCTCCAGCAAGACCACGCCATGGCGGTGGCAGATGGCGGCGATGCGCTCGAGGTCGGCACACTGGCCGTACAGGTCGACCGCGATGAGAGCGCGAGGGAGGCGGCCGGTGCGGGCCCGCCGGGCCAGCCAATCTTCCAGCAGCGACGGATCCAGGTTCCAGGTCGCCTCGTCGGAATCGATGAACACCGGCCGGGCCCGCTCATAAACAATGGGATTGGCGGAGGCGGCAAAGGTCAGGGTCGAGCAGGCGATTTCCTCGCCGGGCCGAATCCCCAGGAGTCGGATGGCGAGGTGCAGCGCCGCGGTGCCCGACGCCACCGCGGCGGCATGGCGGAAACCAAATCGCGCGCAAAACTCGCGTTCAAACAGGTCCAGATGCGGGCCGACCGGGGCGATCCAGTTGGTGCGGAAGGCTTCCTCGACGAAGGCGAGCTCGGCCGCGCCGATATGCGGCGGCGAAAGGAAAAGGCGGGGCTTGGGTGGCGAGGCGACGGGCATGGGAGAAATCAATTGCGCGCGGTGGTGGTGTGTCGGACGGCGAGCCCCAGCTGGCCGAGGCCGCGCAGCACCTCGGCAAAACCCGGATCGTTCCACAGGTTCTCGAGGGGCTCGCTGCTCGTCAGCCGGATAAAATATTGTTCGCGGCTGCCGAAGAGCGCCTGCTGCACCGCGTCCTTCCACCAGAGGAACGGGCTCGGCACGTCATTGAAACGGTCGCCGTAATCGTAGGCATGGCCGTCGACCAGCTGCCAGTAGAGGACATAGACCGGGTTTCCGCCGTAAGGCGGCTCGAACAGCCGCCACTCGGCGGGTTGCAGCGGCGTGCCCTCGAAAACCTCGGGTTGTTTGAATTTCATGTCAAGGCAGTGCCATCCATTCTCCGTCCAGCAGCGATCCGGGGTGTGCGAAGCCACCAGGCGCGTCGGCATCTTGCCCGCTCCCCAATAGGCGACATAGACGTTGAAGCTCTTCGCTCCCCGGCTGTACTCACGGCAGACGACCTCGTCGTAGTTCAACACCTTTTCGACCTCGTCGGCGATGAACTCGTTGGCTCCGAGCGGCACTTCGCGACTGCTCCAGCCCGGCAGGGTGAGGGGAATATACTGATTGAGGTGCGGGCCGCGCGGCTGCGATGTTTCGCGAAAAAAATGGGCGCCTTGCATCGCCACGGCCGCGGTCAACACCAACACCGGCAGGGCCAGCGACCAGCGCCACCTGCGCTCGGCGGCGTTATTCATGGCCCGCTCCCTGCATGGCATACGGGCGCGCCGGCACGCCGAAGACCGTCACCCCCGCCGGCACATCGCGCATGACAATCGCGCCGGCGCCAATGGTGGCACCGTCACCGACTTTTACCCCCGGCAGGACGGAAGCATGGCTGCCGACGGTCACCCCTTCGCCCAGGACCACGCCGCCGGTGACGTCCACATGGCAGTGCAGCTGGGTCCAGCGGCCGACCACGGCGTCGTGCGCCACCGTCGAATGAAGATTGATTGAGACGTAATCGCCCAGTTTCGCATCCGACCCCACCACGGTGTGCGGGCAAAGGATCACCCCCTGGCCAAGGACGACATTTTCCCCGATGACGGCGGAGCGGTGGATCACGGAACCGAAGGCTCCGCCGCGGGCCCGGATCTGTTCGATGCAGCGGCGTTTGCATTCCACCCGTCCCATCGCGCAAACGAAAACCTCGTCCGGCCCGGGCGCATGGGCGCCGACTCCGCCGAGCAGCGGCACGTCCTTGGCGAAGCCGGCCAGTGCCCGCGGATTGTCGTCCAGAAAACCTTTGACCTCCCACGCCTCGGTCGACTGGCGCACCCAGGCGAGCACTTCGCGGCCAAAACCGCCCGCTCCGACGATGATGAGCTGCCGCTTCATGGCGAAACAAACCTCGCTTTTTTGAGATTGCGGGTCGCGCCGATGGCTTCGACCAGCCGCACCACGGCGGGAAGTTTTTGCCGCGCGATCATCCCGCCGGCGAAACCGTGCAGCGCCCGCTTTACCGCCAGGGCATCGCGCTCCGGTCCGCGCCAGACGACCTCCGCCGCCACCACCTGGCCGAGGACCGCGTTTGGCTCGGCTCCCACCCGGCAGTCCGCCACCAGGGGATGGGAAAGCAGGGCGTTCTCGACCTCGCTGGGCAGGACTTTCTCGCCGCCGACGTTGATCAGTTCCTCCCGCCGGCCGAGCACGCGCACGGTCCCATCCGGCAGTTGTTCCGCCAGATCTCCGGTCCGGAACCAGCCCGATTCGTCCAGGCCGCGGGCCGTCCCGGAAAGATAACCGAGCGCGCGGGCGGGGCTTTGGATCCACAGCTCGCCGTCCATGATTTTCCAGGCGAATCCGGTTTTGCCTTCGCGGAGCAAAAGACCGTTGCCGCTGTTGCGCACCGGCAGCGCGCCGGTTTCGCTTGTGCCGAACCGTTGCACAAATTCGACGGCGGGAAGCGCGGTCCGGAGGCGCTCCAGCAGGCCGGCCGGCATCGGCTCGGCGCCATAGGGCACGAGGCGCAGGGAGCTCAAATCGTGGGTGCGGGCGACTTCTGCCAGCAGGAGCAGATTGAGGAAGCTGGGCGTGGCCGGCATTACCTCGACGCGATGGCGCGCAATCGTCGCGGCTACTCCCTCCGCCGTGAGCTCGGGTGGCGGCGCGACCAGCACCTGGCCGGCCGCCAGGGCGCGCCAGGCCATGTCCAGTCCGCCGATATGGTCGAAGCGCATCAGCGGCAGCGTCCGGCGCGGCGGGCCGGCCTTGACCGGCACGGTGGCGAGCAGGGCGTTGAGATCGTGCAGCAAAAGCTTCGGGATTCCGGTCGTTCCGCCCGTGGCGAGGATGAGCCCGGGATGGCCGCGTTCCCGCAGGAGAGCAAACAAGCGCTCGGCCGCCGGCGTGAAGGCCCCTTCCCTCACCGGCTCGATCCGGTCCTGCCGGACCCGCCAGCCGACGACGATGAATTTTTTCCATGCCTCGATCTCGGCGGCCCGTTCCGCCCGGAGGGGAGCCGCCACCGCCCCGACCATGGCCGCGCCGAAAAGCCAGGGAAGAAAAGCAAAGTCGCTTTCCGCCGGCACGACGATGACGGAGCCGGCCGTCACGCCGGCGGCGAGGCATTTTTGGCGGGCCGCCTCGATGGCCGTGCCAAATTCCCCCCAGGAGCGCACGCCGGCGTCATCCCGCCACAGTTCGCCGTCCGCCCGCGCCCGGGCCAGGGCGGCAACGGTTTCCACGGAAAGGGGAAGGTCGTTTGTATTCATTAAACAAATACAAAAATGGCCGGCTCAACCGTTGACGCCGCCGAGATAGACCACCTGGCCGGTGATGAAGCCGCTTTGGGGAGAAAGGAAAAAATCGATGACGTTGATCACATCCTCAATCGCGCCAAACCGCTGGATCGCCTGGCGGGCGAGGAGGGCGTCCATTTTTGCCTTGGGCACGCTCTTGATCAGGTCGGTGGGCACCGGCGTGGGGCCGACCGCGTTTACCGTCACCCCGGTGGGGCCGAGTTCGCGGGCGAGAACCTGGGTGAAGGATTCGACCGCCGCCTTGCTCGCGGCGTAGAGCGATTCGCCCTCCAACCGAAGCGGGGTGGCCACCGTGGCGAAGTTTACGATCCGGCCGGCTTTGTGCCGCACCATGGTCTTGGCCACCTCGCGGCAGAAAAGAAAGGTGCCGTGGAAATTGGTGGAAAAAATCGCGCGTGCGGTGGCCGCGGTCGAGAGGAGGGCGTGGTTCATCGAGGCGATGCCGGCGTTGTTGAGCAGCACGTCAATCCGGCCGTGGCGGTGCACCACCGCACGCACCATCGCGACCACCGCCGATTCGTCCGAGACGTCCAGTTCGAAGTGGGTATAACCGTCGTCCTGCAACGCCGCCGGTGCGCGGCTGCATCCGCAGACCAGGTCGCCTTTGGCCAGATAGTGCCTGGCCAGGCCCAACCCGATGCCCCGGCTGGTTCCGGTCACGAGAAGAACGCGCGGGGCACTCATTGGGCGAGCAACTCGACGACATAGTCCGTCAGGGCGGGGACGTCGCGAAAAGGCGAGCGGCTCCGGCTCATCGCCTGTTCGCTCGCCAGCACCACCTCACGGCCGAACTCCTCCGCCAGCCGGTATTCGAGATCGGCGAGGAAATTCACCAGGGCCAGGCTGTCGAGCGCCCCGCCCGGCCCGAAGATCACCTCCCCGGCGAGGTTCGCCGCCGACGGCGGCAGGGTGCTGATCACGAGTTGGCGGACTTTTTCCGCGCTGATCTGCGTAGGCGTACTCATAGGCCCGTTGACGGTTGGCTTTGCGTTTGGGCGAGTCGAGTATCGGAAAGTTACATTACTGTGACTCGCGCCGGCCCACGGCGGATCTTCAATTAGCCGGCGGAATTCGCCGCTTGTTTCCCCCCCGGAACGCGGCCTTTTCCGCGCCGGCCGGTCAATCTTGGTGGGCCGGGGTCGGGCGGCCGGTAAAGCGCGTCATGGTCGCCTCGCCCGCGGCGGAAATGCCGTCCCGCCGGCACACCCGCGCCACGGTCAGGAAGATGATTTTCAGATCAAGCCAGAACGTCCGGTGGTCCACATACCAGACGTCGAGATCGAATTTTTTCTCCCAGGTGAGGGCGTTTCGCCCGTTGATCTGGGCCCATCCCGTCAGCCCCGGCCGCAGTTCGTGCCGGCGGGCCTGTGCCGGAGAATAAAGCGGCAGGTATTCCACCAGCAGGGGACGCGGTCCGACCAGGCTCATTTCTCCCCGCAGCACGTTCCACAACTCGGGCAGCTCGTCGAGGCTGGTCGTCCGCAGCCATCGTCCGAAGGCGGTCAGTCGCGCGGCGTCAGGAAGCAGCCGGCCCTCGGCGTCGCGGGTATCGGTCATGGTACGGAATTTCCATAATTGGAAAATGTGTCCGCTCCGTCCCGGCCGCGGCTGGCGGAAAATCACCGGCCGCCCCAGCTTGGCGCGCACGAGAACGGCCAGAAGCAGCAAGACCGGCGAGAGCAGCAGCAGTGAGACGGCCGCGACCACGAAATCGAAAAACCGTTTCACGGTGTCATCCTTCCAGTTGGGCGAAGAGCTTCAGCCACATTTTTGCCACCGTGCCCATTTCATAATCCTGTTGGCCGGCGGCAAACGCCTTCCGGCGTTTGTCCCACAATTCCACGGGATCTTGCGCGATTCGCTGCAGCACCGCTTTTAGGCCGGCGACGTCTCCCGGCTCCACCACCCAACCGCAATCGTGGCGGTGGACCAGATCAGCCAGATCGGAGGCGCGCCGGCAAATGGCCAGAATGGCCTGGCCGGCGGCGAGCGCACTGTAGGTTTTACTCGGCATGACCACCCGCTCGGCTCCGGGCGCAATTGTGACGAGGGCAACCTGTGCCTGCTTCATCGCCCGTTGCCACGGGGCCGTGGGCAGCGCCGTGCCCCATGTCACGTCCGCGCGCTCCCCCACGGTTTTGCGCAGGCGGGCATAACCGGCACCGCTGGCGTGGAAGGTCCAGGCCAGGCCGTCGGGTTTCCAATTTTGCCAGGTGGACACCAGCGTATCCGTGTCATGCATGTGTCCCATTTGTCCGGAGTAGAGAATTTGCGGACGCTGCGCCGCCGCCGGCAATTGCGGAGGCGAGTCCCGAAAGGGGAGGCCATCGGCGCCGACGGGAATGACGGTCGCCTGCCGGGCCGGACCGTGGGTGGCTTCGGCGTAGGCGCGCAGGCGATCGCCCAAAAACACGGCCGCGGCGCAGTGGCGCAGGCCAAAACGGGTGACCGCGGCGCAGCGCCGGGCCGCCCAGGAGTTCGGCCCGATCTTTTTCGCCTGAATGAGGGCCTCGGGATAAAGATCATAGACGAGGTTGATCGTCCGTCCCTGCCCCCGGGCGGCGTGCGCCACCAGCGAAGGCGCAAAAAAAGGATTGGTCGTGACGACGCGCACGGCGGAAGGGGACGGGCTCCGGCGCGCGCTTTGCCAGCAAATCCAGGCGTAACCGGCGTACATCCGCCAGCGCCGGGTGAGCCGGCCGAGCATCCGGCGGGGCGCACGGTAGGCGGACTCCGACATCGCCTGGTAAAGTGTCACCTCGGCCCCCGCGCTTTCCCATTCGCCCAGGAGCCGCTGGAAAAAGGCCGCTCCGCCGACGGAGTTGTAGACTTCGACTGATCGGTCGCCTGGCGAGGTGTTCATGGCAAACTGTTCACCGGCGGTCCTTGCAGCAATGCCTCCCAGGTGCCCAGATGCCGCTCGAGCTGGTACGAGGCGACGAAGCGGGCATGCGCCGCCAGGGCGAGGCGGGCCCGTGCCGGCGCATCCGCCACCAGGGTCTGTAGCGCGACGGCGAGCTCGTCGGTCGAGCCGGTGGAAAGAAAAACGGCGCTTCGCTCGTCCAGAATGGTCGAAATTTCCCCCGCCCGCGTGGTGACAATGGCACATCCCGCCGCCATGGCTTCGAGCAAAACCAGCGGCTGCGCTTCCACCGCATAACGGGTGGGCAGGACGAACAGGTCCGCCTCCCGGAACAGCGCCGCCTTTTCCGCGCCGATCGCGCCCTTGATCCACCGGGCCTCCATCCGCCCGCTGCGGTTGATTTCCGCGATCTGGGTCTCAATCCATGCCCCGGCGGCGTCGGCGTCGGCAAAACGCCCGGAGGATTCGGTCCCTACCAGGCGGCCGCAGATCACCGCGTCGATCGGCGGACCGGAGGACCGGGACAACCGGTGCAAAGCCTCGAGATATTCGGGAAAGCCCTTGGTCTCGATCAAACTGCTCAGATAGAGGCAACGCAGCGGGCGGGTCGCATCGGGTTTGGGCGAATGTTTGGCGGCCACGGCCTCGGTTGAGGCCGGTTCCAGCTCGCAGGAATTGATCACGACCGCCACGCGCTCTCTCGGCAGACCGAGGGCGATCAATCGGGCCTGCTGCCGTTCGCCCAGCACCGTGACGGTGCCGGCCTGGCCGAGCAAAAAGCGGAACAGGCGCGTCTCGAGCGAACCCTCCGCCCATCGCATGAACGGGCTGCCGTGCAGCGAAATGATGATCCGGGCGCGCCCCAGGCCGGCCCGGCCGAGCAGCAGCGGCACGGCATCGCGCAGGAAGGCGGCGCGGGTCTGGCCCAGGTTCACGCAAAGCCGACCGCGGCCCGCGACCAGCAGGCGCAAAGATCGTATCCAAGAAATAGATACATAAAGGAGATACTTCACGCCGCCGTTCCAGCCGCCGCCGCGGTCCAGGACCGGCTGCGGCAGGCGGCGGCAGACCCATGCACGCCGAGCCAGGCCCTGCATGACCAGTTCCGTCGCCGCCTTCTGGCCGGAAAAACCGGCCGGGTTGGCGTAGCAAAAATAAACCGGCCCGCGGCTGGCTGGAAGAGGCGCCGTCATGCGGGGTGCGGCGAGCGTCCGGCCAGCAGGTGGATCGACAGGCGCGTGAGGAATGAGGTTCGCGTCCGCGGAAATCCGCAGGCGCGCGCCAGGGCCGCTTCGAGGCCGCGGGCAAAGGTCTCGGGGGAGAAGGCGCTGACGATTTCCCGCGACCGCCGGCCCATGGCCGCCCGCTGCGCCTCGTCCCGTCCGGCCAGCTCGGCCATCAGCCCGGCCAGCTGCCCGGTGTTCTCGGGATCGAAGGTGAAGCCGTTTTCGCCCTCGCGCACCAGTTCGGGGGCGCATCCGCAGCGGGCGGACACCAGCACGGGCAAGCCGGCAGCCATGGCCTCGTTCACCACCAGTCCCCATTGATCGGAAATGCTCGGCAAGACAAAGGCGCCGGCCAGGCCGTAGGCGGCCGGCAGATCGGAATATTGCAGGAAGCCGGGAAAATGCACCTGGGCCTCGAGTTTCAGGGCGGCGACATCCGCCCGCAGCCGCGCTTCCTCCGGGCCGTCGCCGGACAGGACGAGCGACCACGCCGCGGATCCCGCCATCGCGGCATAGCCGGCATAAGCCTCGATCAGCCGCCGCAGGTTTTTTTTTGGAACGAAGCGGGCCACGCAAAGAAAATAGCGCGGCGGCAGCCGGTATCGCGCCCGCATCGCATCCGCCTCCCCCCGGCTTGCCTCCGCGCCGCGTTCAAAATGAAGGTTGTCCACCACATCCCACGGCTCGAACCGGCGGTCGCGACTGATTCCGAGGCGGCCCAGGTAGGCGTGGGCCCGGCTGCCGGCGACGAGGGCGGCGGCGAAGGGCGCGACGACGAGACGCTTGGACGTTTCTTTGACCCACGACCGGGACTCGTCCTCGTACGTGCTGTCACTGCATGTGACCAGCGGAAGGCCTCGCCGCACTGCCCAGGTCATCGCCTGATGGATTTCCGGATCGGAATAGCCGACACATACCACGGCCTCCGGCCCGACCTGCTCCAGCGCGGCGCGGAGTTCCCGCGCGGAACGCGTCTGCCGGCGTTCATAGGCGCCGTCCGCCGGCACGTCAGCCCAGGCGTAAACGCTGTCGGCCGGGCGAAACTCCACCGCCGTCACGCACCAGCTCTGCGACGCCGCCAGACGGGCCAGGCGGGCATGGTGATACGGTCCAATCCGCTGAACGAGGAAAGCCACGCGCCGTTTGCTCCTTGCCGGCTCGCCATTCAGACCGAACGCTGCTTCAGCCATGCAAGGGGCGGGCCATGGCGGCGACGGGAGCGGCGCGCTGGCCGCGGGCTTGTCGCGCCAGATATCCGAAAGTCAGGCCGGCGGGAAGAAAAGGAATGAACCAGACGGGGGCGAAATCGCGCGCCTGGGCGACAACAAAGGCGATTAGCAGCGCGGCGGAAATCCGATGGAAATCCGAAGTCATCCCCGTTGCATAGAGCCGTTCCGCCAGGGCAAGCAGCAGCCCGAGCCAGAATAAAAGGGTGAGGGGTCCAAAAATACCGTACTTGATCAGTTCCCGGCCGATCAAGCCGGGCGAGGCGCCCAAAAATTGTTGGTCGGTGGACACGCCCAGGCGGACGTTGATAAACCAAAGGTTAAATTCGTGCCCGGATTGATCGTCAAATTTCCACGGAAACAAGGAGCGGGGGATCGGCATCAACAGGCCCTCAACCGGCCGCTCGACCAGCCCGCGAAAGGCGCCGATCAGCGGATTTTCCGCCTGGTGTTTTTCCCAAAGCTCGGTTCGGAAAAATTCAATTCCATCAATTTCCGAGGAGGTACCCTCGTTGCCGCGAATGGCAAAAAGTCCGGCGGATAATTCGCGGGTGTTGAAGGACCGCAGGCCGCTGCCCCGGAAGATGGTGCTGATCTGCACGAGCAAAAAGAGGACGGCGAGGCCGCCGATCGCGCGAATGAACGTTTTTCGGCCGAATTGCGGGCCGCCGATGAAGTAGACGATGACGGCCATGCCGAGGGTGACGAGATAGGTGCGGGAACCTTGGAGGGCGACGCCGGCGGTCCAAAGCAAAATCAGCGGACCGAGGCCGATCATTAGTTTCCGGTAGGGCGAACGGAGCATGTAGAGCCAGACGATGAAGAGGCTGGTCGACCACAAGGCCAGGTTGGCGACGCTTGCTCCCACCGCTCCGCCCCAGACGGAGAAACCGCTGTAGTTGTCGGCCTCCTCCCAGGTCAGGCGTTGATAGAGGATATTGTCGATCGCTCCGAGCACCACTTTGCCGAACAGCACATTGGGCACGGCGACGGCGGCGAAGACGATCCAGAAGCCAATCATCGCCTTGTGATCGAGATTCGCCCGCGCCGCCTGCGACGGCTTTGGCACCGCGCTTCGGATCATGCCCGCCAGCCAGCGGGCCATGACGTGATAGGAGATCAACAGCAGCGCCGTGGTGAGATTTCCCAAAAAAACGCCCAGCAATTTGTCGGCCTGCGGTATCGACTCCAGCGAGGCGGCAAAGTCCGGCAGGGTGACCGGATTGGCTTGATAAGCCTGATAAAAGACAAATCCGCAGGTGGTGGCGATGAAGCCGGCCAGGTCCTGCTTTTTTATGGCAAACCGCCAGAAGGCGAGCGCCGCCATGGCCCCGCCGATGAGTCCGGGCATCGTGGCATAAAGCAGCGGGGATTCGGAGACGATGCCCAGGGTCGCGAGCAGGGCGGCGATGACTGAACCCAAAATATATAAAAAATGGGAATCCGTTTTCATGGCGTCAGGAGGTGGCGGCGACATAACTGGCGATCATGCAGGGCGGGGAGAATCGTTCCAAATATCCGCTGCAGGCATCCGTTTCTGTCTCCTTCGCCTGCAAATGGGCAATCAGAGCTGCGGCCAGGGCCGCCGAATCGCCCGGAGGAACCAATCTTCCCCATCGGCCGCCCTCCAGCGCCTCGGCACAGGCCGGCACGTCGCTGGCCACCACCGGCAGGCCAGCCGCCAGCGCCTCAATCAGCACGGTGCCCAGGCCTTCTTCACGGGTGGTGGAAAAAACAAACACGTCGCTTTGGCCAAGCAGGCTCGGCACGTCCCGTCGCGAACCGAGAAAAGTCACCACCGCGGTCAAATTCAATTCCGCACATGCGTTTTCCAGCGGCCGGCGCAAGGAGCCTTCGCCCACCAGCCACAGCTGGACGTTCGGCACCGCGCGCACCACCGCAGGCATCGCTTTGATCAAAGTGGCATGATCTTTGTGCGCTTCGAGCGTCCCGACCATGATCAGCCGCGGCCGCCAATCCGCGCGTTGCGCCCGCGCAACGGCCGCCTCTTCACGAATGGAACCGACCGGAGCGCAATTGTAAGCCACCCGCAGCACCGATGCGAACGCTCCCGGCGAGCAGGCAAACTGGCTGGCCACGTAACGGGAGCAGCAAAGCATCCGTCCGCCGGTGATCCAGGCGACAAAAGTGCTCACCACCGTGCAGGTTTTCCCGGCCACGCTGCGGGTCGGGGGATTTCCCGCATGGGTGATGAGCCGGGGTACTCCCGCCAGCCACGCTCCCCCCAGGACCCAGGGTGAAAAACCATTGGTCCAGCAGACCACCAGATCGGGCCGCCGCCGCCGGCAAATCGTCCAGGTCGTGCCCAGCATCCAGGAAAATTTTTTCAGTCCGGCTGGAAATTTTTCTCCCTGGTGAAACCAGGCGGCGCGGCGCCTGAGCTCATCCGCCATCTCCGCGGGGTTGGGGTTCAAGACCAGAACCTCCTGGACGAGGCCCGGCTGGGCCAGCCAGTCCAGCGCCAGCTTGACCGTTCCTTCCGCCCGAGGGCTATGCAGCACATGCAAGACTTTCATCGGCGGAAATCAGTCAAACCGTTCCAGGACGGCTTCCACGCCATCCCGGAACCGCTGCCAGGTATAGGCGCGAACCCCGAGACGAATTGAGTCGGTGCCAAAGAAGGGATCGGAGGAAGGCATGCCTCCCACCTTTTCCAGCTCGCCGGCGATGCTGGCGGGATCGCCGGGCTCGACATAGCGCACATGGGCCTGGGCCTCGGAAAAATCCGGCAGCATGGAATTTTTCGTTCCGATGACCGGACAACCGCAGGCCAGCGCTTCCAGATAAACATGTCCGAAACCCTCGGACAGTGACGGCAGAATGAAGGCCTTTGCCGAGGCAAACCAGGTTTGCAGATCGTGGGTAGCCACACCCGGGAGGTGGCGCACGGATTTCGTTCCCGCCAGCAATGGCCGCATCGCAGGCTCGATGGTTCGGGCGATGACGATCAGTTCGTGGCTTTCGGTCAGGGAGGACTGCGACCAGGCTTCCAGCAGGTGATGCAGGCCCTTGCGGTGACTGCCGCTGCCGACAAAAAGAAAATACGGTTTGTCCGTCGCCGGTCGGGCCGGCGGACGCGCCGGAAGCTCGGAAAAAGCGCAGCCGTACGGCACCACCGAGATTTTGCCGGCCGGGCAGCCCGCGACCTGCAGGGAGTATCCGGTGAACTGGCTCGCCACCATCACGTGATCGGCCTGCCTCCAGGCATTGCGGGTATGGTCGCGGTAACGGGAAGAGAGATTGGCGCGCGTACTGCGATGGATGCCGGCCATGAATTGCGGATATCGCCGGCCGTCGGAAAACAAGATCGGATGCTCGAGATCGGGATGGGGATGAAATTGAAAGAGTATCCGCGCGCCGTCGTGCGGTAGCGGCTGGCGGAAGGCCCAGTCGGCCTGGAACTCATACAAAAGCAGGCCGGCGCGATTGGTCTTGGCCAGCGCCAGGGCCCGGCGGGCGAAAGCATCATCCTCCCAGACGGAAATTTTCGACGGTTGAATGATTTTGGATCCCAGTCGGGTGGCGAGATCGACCGCCTCCATGCACTCGACCTTGGCCTGGTCCAGGCCGGGCGCGCGGCGCTGATTCAATTTTTCCGCCAGGCGGCCGAACGGTTTTGCCAGCCGGCTGGAAAGGCCTTTTTGGGCGTAAAAGCAGGTAACGAAGGATGCCAGCCGATCGTGCGCGGAGAGCGCCAACGGCAATTGATACGAGTCGCGCCGGCCGGGAAATGCCGTGACGTATTTTTTCTTCATGGCAGAATCGAGGCGGCGTTTGCGACCCGAGGACTATGCCCGGACCGTATCCCCGCCGTCTCTCCGCCGTCCTTTGCCGCCGGAATGGATTCCCAGGGCCGGACCGGATTTTTGATCGAACCAGTGGCGAGCAGTTCCTGCCATTCCGCGACGCAGCGCTCCCAGGTGACCAGCGGCGACCAGGCCCGTGCGGCGGCGCGCAGCCGATGGGTCGTGTCGGTATTACCAAAGGCGGAAGCGAACGCATGCGCTACGGTCGCGGCGGTTGTTCCGGCTTCGAAGCGGAAGCCGGCGTCCGGCGGCACCGTGTCCGCGACACCTTCCACAGTGAAGCCGGCGACCGGAACCCCCGCCCGCAAAAACTCCAGCGTGGAAATTCCCAACGGTTCGCGTTCGGAGAAAAGGCAGCCGACATCGCAACCGGACAGAAATTGCAAAAAGCGGCTGGAGTCGGCCGCCTTGTCGATAAATCCTGCATATTCCAACCCGCGGGTTCGCTGCAGTTCGGGCGGGCATCGCCCGGCGCAGCGGACCAGGGAGGACAGCCCCAGTTTCTCCAGCTCGGTGCGCACCTCGAGCAGAAAGGGCAGTCCCTTGCGTTTCCAGTCCTTGCCGACGAAACCCAGCGTCAAGGGCCGGTCGAGCCCCGGCCGGCCGGCCCGGGCGGGGAAAGCGTATCCGTCCGGCAACTCCAGATTGGCGCCGGGCAAAATGACCGCGACCTTGGCGGCCGGCACGCCGCAATCCTGACAGACCGACTCCGCCGCCCAGCGGGCCATGGTCACGATCCGTTCGCTGACGGCGTAATTTTCCCGCTCGAGCGCTTTGGCGTCCGCCTGGACGCGGCGGGGAAGCGTCTCCGCCAGCCCGCCAGGTGTACAGAAGCTCGCGAAGGTGGCATCCACATAATGAACCAAGTGTCCGCCGCGCGCCGCCACGCTCTGCCCGCGCGGAAAATGCTGGTTGAACGTCAGCACCCGTCCCTGCCAGAACGGGCGGGGAATGGCGGCTTCGGCCGGATCCAGAAAGGCGCGGCTGTATTGATACCCCCCCGTCCCGCGGCCGCGCAGAAATTGGGCGAGATTCCAGCGTCGCCGGCCGGCGCTGAAGGTTTTCATGGTCAACCGCCACGGCGCCGCCCGCTCGCCCCGCGCCGCTGCGGCCTTCCCAAAATAATGGGGAATGCCGCTCCAGCAATTGATGTCGCCTGCGTCGCCGGTGGCCGCAATCGCTTCGATCATGGATTCACCGCTCCGTTTCCCGAAATTGCGCGCGCATAGGCTTCGGCCACCCGGGCTTGGGCAAACAGGCGGCGGGCCCGTGCCTGGGCCGCGAGCCCCAGCGCCCGGCGCCGCGCTTGATTGTCGATCAGCTCGACCAAAATTTTTCCCAGCGCCGACGCATTGCCGGCGGCAAAGTAAACGGCGCCATCGTCTCCGCCGACTTCTCTCATCATCGGCAGATCGCTGACCACGCAGGGAAGTCCGGCCATCATGGCCTCGGCCACGGCGGTGCCCATGCCCTCGGCCGGCGTCGTGGCGTGGACGAGCATGTCCCAATCCGCCAGCCGCGGGCCAACTTGGGTAAATCCGAGAAACCGCACCTGCCGCGTCACCCCGAGCCGCCGGGCCTCTTCTTCCAGATTTTTTTTCAGGGGACCATCGCCGGCAAATTCCACCACGATATCGGGTCGGGTCGGCGCGATTCCAGCCAGTGCCCGGATGACGGTGGTATGGTCCTTGATCGCATCGAGTCGGGCCACCATGCCGAGACGCGGAGCGCTCCCGGGCGAAAGCGCACGGTAGTCGCGCGGACGGTCGAAATCGGGATCAACCGCATTATGGATTACTTCCGTGGCCAGGCGGCGAAAATAACAGGCGCGCCGATGACTTGCCGCCACATGCTGGGAGCAGGCCGCCAGCCGGACCGCCCGGGGCGCCGGATAAACCCGCTCCTGCACCCAGCGGCGCAAGCCCGGGAGCAGGCCTGCCACGACGGGATTGCCGCCGTGCACGACAATCGGAACATCCCAATGGCGCAGCGCCTCGACGACGGTGGGCAACCGGCTTGTGCTCCAGTAAAATATTCCCGCCGGGCAGGATCGCG
>DASRHD010000254.1:0-3918 GCA_035650695.1 Opitutaceae bacterium | reverse complement strand
CGGCTACACCAGCAAGCAGACTTCCTATGATCGCGCCCTCAACCGCCTCCCGCATGGTGACGGCTACAACTGGCAGGTCGACCTCTCCCTCACCTTTCCCTGGGGCAACCGCGCCGGCAACGCCGCCTATCACACCGCCCTCAATAATCTGCGCAGTCAGCAGACCGCGCTGGAGCAGCTCGACCAGGCCCTCGTGGTGGAGGTTCGCACCGACGTTCGCACCGTCACGACCAATCTCGACAGCGTAAAAATCTCCACCCTTTCCGCCGAGCTGAGTGAAAAGCAATACGAACTGCAGAAGGCCAAGTTCGATGCCGGCCTCAGCACCAGCCGCGAAGTGCTCCAGTCGCAGGCCGACCTCGAGAATGCCCGCCTCTCCGAGCTGCAGGCCAAGGTCAGCCTCCGCCAGGCGGTTTCCAACCTTCACCAGGTCGAGGGCAGCTCGCTCGAGCGCTATCGAGTCGCCTCGCCGGAATGATCCGGGCGGCCCGCAGCACGAGAATATTTTGATCTGGAGGGACGCCCTCCGTCCCCTCCCGGTTCCGTATTTTGTAATATAATACGTTACAAAATTCCGGTGCCCGCGGAAGTTTTGCGCCTGGCTGGGAAAAACGGCCGGGCCCCGCCTGGCAGGCTTCCGGTTTCAGTCCTCGAAAAGATTTTCCACGGTCGCCTCGGCGGCGCCGAGCACGCGATGGGCGGGCAGCTGGGTGCGGAACCAGGTGCGTTGTTTTTTGGCCAGGGCCCGGGTGTTTTTGGCGATCTCCGCCGCCAAGTCGGCCCCGGCCAGTTTTCCGTCCAGCATCGCCAGCACCTCCCGGTAACCGATGGCGCGGGCCGCGCTGGGATTTTTCTCCAGCCCCGCCGCCCGCAGCCGCCGGACTTCATCGACCAGGCCGGCGCGGAGCATGCCCTGGACGCGCGCCTCGATCCGGCCATTCAGCTCCGCCGCCGGCCGCTCCAGTTGGGTCAGGACGAGGCGCCAGTCGGCAAACGGCGCCGGCTGGCGGGCGAAATCCGCCGCCAGGTCGCGCAGGGTCCGGCCGGAAGCCAGGCACCGCTCCAGCGCGCGGGCCACCCGCCGCGGATTTTCCGTATCCAAATTTTCGATACCTGAGGGATTGAGCCGGCGCAGTTCGGCCAGGCCCTCGGCCAGGGACAGTTTTTCCACCCGGGCCCGCACCGTCTCCGGCACCGCCACCTCATCCGCCACCGGGGCGAAAAAGGCCCGCAGGTAAAATCCGCTGCCCCCGCTGACCAGCACGGCGCGCCCTCGCCCGGTGATGTCCGCAATCGCCGCCCGGCTTTGCGCGAGATACTGCGTGACGTCCATCCGCTCCGTCACCTCGAGGATGTCGAGCAGGTGATGCCGGACCCGCGCCCGCTCCGCCGCGGACGGCTTGGCCGTGCCGATGTCCATGCCGCGAAAAAAAAGGAGCGAATCGCAAGAGACGATTTCCGCGCCGTGCGCCTCCGCCCAGCGCAGGGCAAGCTCCGTCTTGCCCACCGCGGTCGGGCCGGTGAGGACATAAATCGCGCCGCGCATCGCTTTCGCTGCCATTGGATTGTTACAACCATGTGATTTCGCCCCGCCGACGCCACTTTACTTTTGCGCTTGGCGGGATTTTTTTCATGCAGGAGGTGCCCTCGCACCTTCTCCACGCGTTGAAAATCGCGCTCGTCACCGAAACCTTTCCCCCCGAGATCAACGGGGTCGCCATGACCCTGCAGCGCCTCGTCGGCGGACTGGCCCAGCGGGGCCACGAGGTCACCGTCCTGCGCCCGCGCCAAGGCGCCGCGGATGCTCCGACGGGCGGAGTATGGCGGGAGGAGCTGTTCCCCAGCCTGCCGATCCCCGGCTACGCCTTTCTCCGCCTCGGCCTGCCGGCGCGCCGCCGCTTGGCCGAACAATGGAGGCGGCAGCGGCCCGACCTGGTCCACGTCGCCACCGAAGGCCCGCTGGGCTACTCCGCGATCCGCGCTGCGCGCGCGCTCGGCCTGCCCGTCAGTTCGAGCTTTCACACGAATTTTCACGCCTACAGCCGCTATTACGGCATCGGCTTTCTCACCCGCGCCGCCCTTGCCTACCTCCGGCATTTCCACAACCGCACGCTCGCAACCTTCGCCCCCACCGCCGAGCTCAACCAGCAGCTCGCCCGCTCCGGCTTCGCCCGCCTGCGCCTCCTTGCCCGCGGCGTGGACACCGCCCTGTTCTCGCCCACCCGCCGCCGGGAGGACTTGCGGGCGCAATGGGGCCTGGGCCCGGATGATCTGGCCGTGGTGCATGTCAGCCGCCTCGCCGCGGAGAAAAATTACCCGCTTCTTTTCGCGGCGTTCGCCGCCATTCGCGCCGCGCAGCCGCGGGCCAAGCTCGTCCTGGTCAGCGACGGGCCGCTGCGCCGGAAACTCCAGCGCGCTCATTCCGAGGCCCACTTCACCGGTTTTCTTGAGGCCGGTGCGCTCGCCGAGCACTATGCCTCGAGCGATCTTTTCCTTTATCCCAGCCTGACCGAGACATTCGGCAACGTGGTGCTCGAGGCCATGGCCAGCGGCCTGCCCGTCGCCGCCTTCAATTACGCCGCTGCCGCCCGGTTCATCCGTCACGGCGAAAACGGCTGGCTCGTTCCCTTCGGCGACCGCCGGGCTTTTTTGGCCGGCGCGCAAACCCTCTCCGCCGATGCCGCGCTGCGCCGCCGCCTCGGCGCCGCCGCCCGCGCGGCGGTCGAAACCGTTCCCTGGGAGGGCATCGTCGCCGGCTTCGAGCGCGACCTGCTCGAGCTCGTCCAGCTCGCACCCCAGCCCCTGCCGCCCGCCCCGCAGCTCGCGCCATGCTGAAGACCCGCTTCATCATCAATCCCCGCTCCGGCCGGAATCGACGCCATCCGGCGCTGCGCAAGCGCTGCCAGGCCTTCATCGCCGAACATCGCCTTGATGCCAGCATCGCCGTGACGGAACGCCCCCAGCACGCCACCGAACTCGCCCGCTCTGCCCTCGCAGAGGGCTGCCGCCTGATCGTGGCGGTGGGCGGCGACGGCACGATGAACGAGGTGGCGCAGGCCCTGGTCGGCAGCGAGGCCGCCCTCGGCCTGATTCCCTGCGGTTCGGGCAACGGCCTCGGCCGGCATCTCGGCATTCCCGATCCGGGCCGCGGCGCCTTCCGCACCCTGATCGACGGTCGTATCCGGGAAATTGATACAGGGACGGCCAACGGCCTGCCTTTTTTCAACGCCATGGGCGTCGGCTTCGACGCCGAGATCAGCTTTCGTTTCAACCACCTGACCCGCCGCGGCCTGCCCGCCTATGTCCGCACCGCCCTCAGCGCCTATTTTTCCTTCCATCCGGAGTCGTTCGTCATCCGCAACGGCCGGGTCATCACCACCCGCGCCTTCCTCGTCGCCGTGGCCAACTCCGACCAGTACGGCAACGACGCGGTGATTGCGCCGGGCGCGAGCGTGGACGACGGCCGGCTCGACCTCGTCGCGGTCAAGTCCGTCGGCCTGTTCAACGCCCTGCCGCTCGCCGTCCGCCTTTTCACCAAGACGCTCGACGGCAGTCCGAGCGTCCAGCGCCTGCGCGGCGACCATTTTGTCATCGAGCGCCAGGCGCCGGGCCGGCTGCACACCGATGGCGAAACCCACCTGACTTGCGCCCGGGTGGAGATCCGCGTCCTCCCCCGCAGCCTGAAAATCATGGTCCCGGCCGCGCCCGCGGGTAAAAATTGCGTGACGTTATCGTCACCGCCCTAGCCGCCGTGCCGCATTTCTGCTAACCTCCGCCCATTCGATGTTGACCGATCCCAAGCCGTTCAAGGTCAAGTCGGTGATCATATCCGATGTTCACCTCGGCACGTTTGACTGCAAGATCCGCGAGGTGAATCATTTTCTCAAATACACCCGCTGCGAGAAATTGATCCTCAAC
>DASRHD010000253.1:0-13671 GCA_035650695.1 Opitutaceae bacterium | reverse complement strand
GGGGTCTTGAGCACCGCCCGGAAGCTGGCATCGGTGCCGAGCGCGTCGTGATTGCCGCTCTTGCCCTCGACATCGACCGACGCCTCATAGGTCCAGTGGCGGCGGAGAGCGACCATGGCGGGATCATCCTGGCCCGCCTCCCAGCTGGCGGCGACGCGGCCGACATCGGTGGTCAGGGTGCCGTCCGCGCCAGCGATCTGGAGCCCGCCGTTGGGCGCAGGCGTGACCTGGCCGTCAAGGCGGGTGCCGCTGGCCAGGCGCACCGCCACCGGCGTGTCGGTGGCAAAGCCGGCGACCTCGGATTGCTTGATCGCAATGTCACCGGCGTAATCCGTCTGCAGGTAAACCGTGCCGTCGGCAATCTTGGTGATTTTGCCCACCAGGTGGGCGCCGTTTTTGGTCTCAACGGTGTCCGCGGAAAGGCGGACAGCGGCAAACGAGCCGCCGAGCAACACGGCGATGATGATGTGCCGGAAAATACGGGGAGTATTCATGGGAGGTAGAAGGAGGTTTTCGGCCGTGGCACAGTCAAATAGCGAGCAAAATAGTTCCTTCTCATTTGCTCCCGCTGGCTCGACAATTCGGGCTGGCTGCGCTCAGCTTGAAGGGCCCATGCCAGCGCCCGTGCAACGCCCCGGACTTCTTCTCGCCGATCGCTGGACCGATTACCGGTTGCTCGATTGCGGCGACGGCCTGAAGGCGGAGCGCTGGAGCGAGTTCACCCTGGTGCGGCCCGATCCGCAGATCCTCTGGCCGCAGGGCGAGGGACGGCACGGGTGGGAAAACTGGGACGGATTTTATCACCGGAGCGAGCGCGGCGGCGGCCAATGGGAGTTTCGGCGGCCCCTGCCCGAGTCGTGGACGCTGCGCTACGCTCCGCTCGGGCTCACCTTCAAGATCCGCCCGACCAGTTTCAAGCATACCGGCCTGTTTCCCGAGCAGGCGGTGAACTGGGAGTGGATTTCCGGAAAAATAAAATCCGCGCGCCCCACCGGGGGCCGCGAGATTTCCGTGCTCAATCTTTTCGGCTACACCGGCGCGGCCACCTGCGCCGCGGCCGCGGCGGGGGCGAACGTCTGCCATGTCGACGCTTCCGAGGGCATGGTCAAATGGTGCCGGGAGAACGCCGCGCTCAGCGGCCTGGCCGAGGCGCCGGTGCGCTACATCGCGGACGACTGCGTGAAGTTTGTCCGCCGTGAGCAGCGCCGCGGCCGCCGTTACGACGCTGTCATCATGGATCCGCCGACCTACGGCCGCGGCGGCGAAGGCGAGCTCTGGAAACTGGAGGACCACCTCTGGACGCTTTTGACCGAGTGCAAAAAGCTGCTCAGCGACCAACCGCTTTTTTTCCTGATCAACGCCTACACCGCTCGCCTCTCTCCCACTGTCGTCGCCAATCTGCTGGCTGCGCTGCTCGGTGACGCCGGCGGCATGCTCACCGCCGGCGAAGTCGGCCTGCCGATCGCCGCCGACAATAAAGTTCTGCCCTGCGGCATCTATGGGCGGTGGGAAAACGAAGCCGGCCGATGAAAACCCTTCGCCTCGCCGCCGTTCTGATCTTGCTCGCCGCCGCCGGCCTGCGCGCCGAGCAGTCGTTCACGATTTATTCGGAGAACGACAAATATTTCGCCGGCACCGACCGCCATTACACCAACGGTTTCAAGCTGACCTATTCCGACGATCTGGCGCATCCGGAGCTCGACGCGTTTGGTCGCGCCCTCGACCGCCTGGGCAACCATCTCGCCGCACTCGATCCCGATCGTGACCGCGCGCTGCCGGCGCAACTCAAGCTCGCCTATTCTCTCGGCCAGAATATCTACACGCCGACGGAAATCCACATTCCCGTTCCCGATCCGCATGACCGGCCTTATGCCGCGTGGTTTTACGGCGCGGTGGCGTTCGAGCGGCAGGAACCCACGCAACTTCAAGTCATCGAGCTCGACTTCGGCATGGTCGGCCCCGCCGCGCTTGGGCGCCAGATTCAAAACGGCTTTCACGACATCATTCACGTGGCGCATGCCCAGGGCTGGTCGCACCAATTGCGTAACGAGCCTGGCGTGCAGCTCGTCTACGATTGGCGTTATCGTTGGCTCGCCTGGGCCGACCCAGACTCCGGCCTGAGCCTCGACCTTATCCGCCGCTGGGGCGTAAGCCTGGGCAACGTCCAGACTTACCTCAATGTCGGGCCGCTGGTCCGCGCCGGCTGGCACCTGCCGGACGATTTCTGCCCCGACCTGATCCGCGCCGCCGGCGGCGGCGCGGAAAAACATGAAGGGGTGAGCCTATTTCTCTTTGGCAGCGCCAATGGCCGCGCCGTGGCCCGGGACATTTTTCTCGACGGCAATACCTTCGTCGACAGCCCCTCCGTTCGGAAGCGCCCGCTCGTGGCCGACCTCAGCGCCGGCCTCGGCCTCTACTGGGGCGTGGTCCATCTCGCCTATACGCAGAATTATCGCACGCTCGAGTTCTACGGCCAGAAGGAGCGCGATGTCTTCGGCTCCATCAATATTTCATTCGTCTGGTAGCTGCATCGCGGTGGTCGGCAGATCGGCGGCCGAAAAAGTCAGCCCGCCGGCTTGGCGGCCGCCGGGGAGGCGGCGGGCGCCTCCGGCTTGGGTTCCTCGACCGGCGCGCCCGGGCCGAGATTTTTCAATAAAAACGTCTCGATGGCCTTGTAAGCTTCGATCCGATCCTCTTCCCGGGCCAAGCTATGCCCTTCATGCGAAAGGAAAAGCGATTCGGGGCGATGGCCGGCTTTTTCCAACGCCCGGATCATGGTTTTGGCCTGCTTCGGGGGCACAATCTCGTCCTGGTCGCCTTGAATGATGAGCAGCGGCGCAACGATTTTGTCGGCAAAATTTATTGGTGAAATCGACTTTAGAAATTCCGCATCATTTTTCGGGTCGCCGATCTGCTGGACCCAGTAAGCATAGGCAAATTTGGTCTCGGGATCGTCCCGGTCCCGGATGAGGGCCGCCCAGTCCGTCACTCCAGCCAGGGAGATGCCACAGCGGTAAAGATCAGGATTGTTGCCGAGGGCGAACAGGGCGGAATAGCCGCCGTAGCTGCCGCCAAAAATCGCGATGTGCTGGGGATCGGCCAGCTTCTTGGCGATGGCCCAGCGCACGCCGTCCTCGATGTCGTTCTGGATGCCCCGGCCGATTTCGTGGCGGGCCTGCTTATAAAAATCCTCACCATAGCCCGGCGAGCCGCGATAATTTACCTGCAGCACGGCGTAGCCGCGGCTGGCCAAAAACTGCACCAGCGGATCGAATCCCCAGATATCGCGGATCCACGGACCGCCGTGCGGCATGACGACAAGCGGCAAATTTTCATGCGGCCGGCCGGGTGGGAGGATGAAATAACCGTGGATGAGCAGGCCGTCGCGCGCCTGATACTTGATCGGAAAGGTCCTGGCCATCTGCTCGGGCTTGATCCAGCCCATGCGCGGCGTGACGCGGCTCACCTGGCCGCTGGCGGTATCAAAAAGATAGTAAGTGCCCGGATCCTGGTCGGAAAAGGCCAGGACCAGCATACGCGTCTCGTCCCGGGTCCGGCTGGTGATGAGGTTGATCGTGTGCGGCAACGCCGCGTCGATCTGATGTTGGTAGGCGGCAAAGTCCGGATCGAACCAACGCATGTGCGGGCCGTTGGTCAGATAATAAAGACCGACCATCGTTTGCTTTTTCTTGGAAAAAATACCGCGATCCAGCGGCACGCCGTCGAAAGCCGGGATCGGCCCTTCCGCGACGATGTCGTATTCCGGATCTTCCAGCAGGGCGTCACCCAACTGGTCCTCGGCCGGATTGAGTGGATAGACCGCCCAGCGCCGTTTTTCAGAAAGCGAGGCAACGTAAAATTGCTGGTTGGAATAGTCGAATCCCAACGGCAGGACCTTGCCATGGCCTCCCGCCGGCTTGTCCATGGTATGCCAGGACGTATTCTCGTTCTCGCGGTAAATCACCTCTTCCTTCAGATTGTCCGTCAGGGTGAATCCCACCCGAACGCAGCCCGCGTGGTCGACGCCCCAGCCGACAACGTTGCCAGGGTTCTTCACCACGGTCTTATAGCCGCCCGTGACGGTGTTGACCGTCACCACATCCGGATAAACCGCGTCGGTCCCCACTCGCTCATGCCGGTCGAGCATGAGGATATTCTGTCCCTCGTCTTCGAAACTGTAGATCGTCTCCCGAGCCATCAGGCCACCACCAGTGGGATTGGCGTCGTAGCCGCTCAGCGGTTGCCAGTGACTGCCATCGCAATCAACCGCCCAGACGCCGGTGAAATAATATTCGTCCCGGCAGGAGGCGGTATAGACCAGCCGCCGGTCGTTGATCCATTCAAACGAGTTAATTTCCCGCCGGGCGTCGTTCGCATCCGGCACATAGCCGGGGTCGACGCGAACGATCTGTTTCTTGGTCGCGCCGATGTCGGCAAAAAACAGCGTCGGGCTTCCTTCGTATTCCCGCAAAAAAGCCAGATGCTGTCCATCCGGTGAAAGTTGCATATGGGAGAACGCCGGCGCACGGGCGAAGTCTTCAACCGGAATTATTTCGGCCGCGGGCAAGGCGGCGCTCAAGGCGGCACAAGCCGCCAGCCATCGGGAGGAGATCATGGGAGGATGAAGCTGGTGAATTGTCGTGACCTTCCTAGCGGGCGCCCTGTATACCGGCAACAGCTTTTGCAAGTTCGGTCCAACGGCTTGCGTTTTTGATGCCCTCCTCCCTGCCAGAAGCTTATTTCACACGTGCCGGCGAACTCCTCAATCGCGCCCGGGAGACCAACGCCCCCGTGCTTGCACGTCTTGCCCCAATCCTTGGCGGATGCGTCGCGGGCGGCGGCGTCATCCACACCTTCGGCAGCGGGCACAGCGAAATCGTCGGCCGCGAAATCATCGGCCGCGCCGGCGGCCTGGTCTGCGTCACCGGCCTGATCGATCCCACGGCCGGCTTTGTTGAAAACCTTCCGGGCTACGGCACGCGGCTCGCCGCGCGTTACGATCGTCAATACCACTTCCGGCCCGGCGAGGTGCTCATCGCCATTTCCAATTCGGGAAAGAACTGCTCGCCCATCGAGGTCGCGCTCTACGCCAGGGAAAAAGGCCTCACCGTCGTCGCCCTCACCAGCGTCGCCATGTCGAGAGCCACGCCGAGCGAGCACGCAAGCGGTCAGAAGCTCGCCGACGTCGCTGATCACGTGCTCGACAACGGCGGCGTGCCGGGCGATGCCATCGTCGAGGTGGCCGACGGCATTCGGGCCGGCCCGACTTCCACGATCATCGGCTGCTCCGTGCTCAACTGGCTGATGCTTTCGACCATCGACTGGCTGAAGCAGAACGGCCATCCGCTTCCCATCCTGCGCAGCCAGAATTTACCCGGCGCCATCGAGCACAACCGCGCCCTGGCGGAAAAGTACAAGGGACGCCTCAGCCGCCAGCTGGCGTGAGACCCGCCTTCGCGTTTCGAGTTACAAATTTCCGGCCGGGGGAGCCGTGATCGGATGTCCGGCGCGCGCCGCCCGCCATTGCCGGCAAAGGTCGGCCGCCGCCTCGGGCCAGCTGGGGAATTGAAAGGCAAAACCATCCTGCAAAAGCCGCCCGGGCACCACCCGCCGGCTTTTCAAGATCAGCTCGGTTTCGGTGCGGAGAAAAAACGCGCCTACCTCCAGCATCGCCTCCGTTGCCGGCAGACCGAAGCGGACGCCCCAAGCCTGCCGGAGCAGCCGCATGAATTCAGCGTTTGGCCGCGGATCCGGCGCCGCCAGGTTCACCGGTCCGGACAGGGTACCGCGCTGGATCAATTGGTAGACCGCCCGCACGAAATCGGTCTCGTGAATCCAGGAGATGTATTGCCGGCCATTACCGAAGCGGCCGCCGAGTCCGTGCCGGACCAACCCCAGCATGATGTCAAAGGCGCTCCCGCGGGCCGGACTCATCACAATGGAAATCCGCATGAGCACCTGGCGGGTGCGAGGCAAGGCGATTTCGGTGGCGGCGCGCTCCCACGCCGTCGCCACATCGATGCTGAAACGCCACGTATCGGGCGCATCCGTTTCCGCGCCGCCGAGAATGCCGGTGACCTCTTCGTTGGGTGCGTCGTAGCGATGAGCGTAGATCGTCGCGGTCGAGGCCTGCAACCAGACCCGTGGTGGCCGCGCGGCCTGGGCGATGGCGCGACCGACGGCGCGCGTGGAATCCACCCGGGAGTCCATGATGGCGCGGCGGTTGGCCGCGGTTAAACGGCAATTGACGCTGCGTCCGGCAAGGTTGATCACGACGTCGGCTCCTTCCAGCTCCGCCTGCCACGCGCCTGGCGACGCAGCGTCCCAGTCCACGGCGCGGCCCGGTCCGTCCGCCCGCGGATTCCGGCTCAGGACGACCACCTCATGCCCGTCCCGGAGAAAGGCCCGCGCCAGCGTCCCGCCGAGAAAACCGCGGCCGCCGGGAATGACGATTTTCATGGCCGGCCGGCTCGGTCCGCGCCAGGCGTCAGTTGGCGCCGGCAAAACTGCCGAAGCCGATGGCAGGTTCGACCTCCGCCGCCTCTTCTTCCTCCGGAATTTCCTCCAGCGGCGCAAACCGTTCGGAGGAGAATCCCAGCTCCTCCTTGCCCTCGTGAAACGGATCGGCGGGATTGTGCAGCTCCTCGAGGAGCAGGCCGACGGTGGCCGTTTCGCCGCCTTTCACGACCTTTTCGCGGCCGAGATAGACCTCGCGCACCGTATAAATTTTGTCTTTCACCGGCAGCTGCGTGTAGAGCGCGCGGACCAGCTGCGGGAATGCATCGTTGATGCAGATGACCTTCTGACCCTTGATCATAACGGACGTGAACAGGACATTTTATCCCCGAATCAAGGAAATCAAGAACCGCGTGCAAAATCTTCCGGAGTTCCTGATGGGCAGGGGAAAGCATCATTCAATTCGGCCTTCGTCGAAGTCAATCAGATCGGGAACGCTTTTGATCTCGCCGATGCGATCGGTGCAGCCCATGGCGGTGAGCGCCTGGGCGATGAACTCCTGTCCGGCGGGCGTCATGCCTTTTTGTGCCAGTTCGCGGTTCCATTTGGCGGCGCGCACATCGGCGGGGAGCAGCATGCGCAGCTTTTGCTCGATCTCGGCGTCGGTCGCGGATTCGCGGACAACCTGCTCGACCGCGTTGGGCTCGATGCCGAGGTGGAGGCAGAGGAACCGGTCGATGCCGCGTTTGTAATTTTTGGCATAGCTGGCCGGGAGGGCGCCGTGCTCCTTGACATATTTGCACTTGGCCAGAAACCGCGGCAGGTAGAGCAGCCCCGTCGCGGCGTGCGCCAGATAGGGCGAAGGCAGGCAGGTGAGCACCTCGCCGGTCGAGCCGGGAATCGGTTTGGAAGGCATGCGAGTTACTTGCTCGGATCGAAGTTCTCCAGCTTCAGTATGACCTCGTGGCTTGGATTCACTCCGAGTCCGTGTTTTTTCAGGTCATAAACATAGATGTAGCCGTCTCCTCCGTGCGCCAGGCAGATAGAGAATTCACGTACTCCAGCGTCCGTTTCCAATCGAACGCCATAATCACCATATCCAAAGCCCATCGGATCCATGTGAGTGAGCACTTCCTCACCTGGAGATGTTTTAGAAATCCTGATTATTTCCTCATCGATCGGATTCCGCAGCAGAGCCCCCAATTCATCCCGTGACGAGGCGGAAAGCTTTTTCCATCGTGACCTGAGTATGCAGCCGTGAAAATTACTCAGCTCGTCTCCCTTAGGCGCGCCGATTTTTGCAATCGATGCCGATGTCGCTTTGGTGAATGCCAATGCCTTAAGAGTCGCGAGCCGCCCATCGTCGCCCGTCACATCGGCTCGCGCCGCGACGATCAAACAGAAAATCAAGCAGCAGAGGATCGGCGTTTTCATCGCGCGGGACCTTCAAAATCCGCCGCGCTTACGGCGCGGGCCGCGGGTAGGCCGCGGGGCTGGCGTGGCCGGCGGCGTCCACCGCTTCGACACCGAAGACGAAGTTGTCCTTCGAGACGCCGCTGACGGTGAAGCGGGTCGTGTCCTTCGGCACCTCGAGGGAGTGCTGCCACAGCGGCGCGGTCGTGTCGCGCCAGACGATGCGGTAGCCGGCGAGGTCCGGCTCGCTGTTCGCCTGCCAGCGCAGCGTGGTGTCGTTGTCGGACTTGGTCATTTCGATCTCGACGAGGCGGGGCGTGGCTGGAGCGCAGGCCAGCACGGCGAGGGCCGCGGCGTTGACGCGGGCGACGTCGGCGACATAGGCGAAATTGATCAGGTCGGCGGTATCACCGTAGGCGGTGCCTTTTTCCACGCGCACGTCCTGGCGCCGGCGGCGGAAATCCGCCGCCGGCTCGGTGAAGCGGACGGCGGGGGCGCCGTTTTCGAGGAAGGCCATCTGGTCGCCATCGCCGAGGTAGCGGTCGGCACGGTAAATGAGCTTCACGTTCATCGCCGGCAGGTAAAGCGCCACGGCTTCCCTGACGGCGCGGGCGAGCTCGCGCGGCGGTGTGTCATTTTCGCCCCCCGTGGCGAGAAGGTCGCGCCAGCCGGGTCCAGGCGCGGGCGGCACACCCTGGGCGAAGAGGCGGACGGTGGAACTGTCGACCGTGCTGTCTCCTCCGCGGGTGCTGCCGATGGTGTCATTGTTGAACACGCCGGCGAGCTCGAGCTTTTTGGCGCGGGTCTGCGCGGCCCAATGCGCCGCACCGTAATGCCCCTGCTCCTCGCCGGCAGTGGCGAGAAACACGACGGTGGCATTGAACTCGTAATGGGACATGATGTGCGCAAGTTCGAGCATGGCGGCAATGCCGGACGCGTCATCGTCCGCGCCCGGGGCGGGGCTGTCGGGATCGAGCGGATTGGAGGCGGACGAATCGTAGTGACCGCAGATCACATAAACCCGGTCGCGTGCCGCCGGCTGGTTTCCCGGCAGGGTGGCGACAATGTTGACGATTTCGACCGGCCGGGGAATGCCGGAGGTCCGCGGCTGGGTAAAAGAATCGAGTTCCACCTGCAGCCGGCCGTTCGAGGCGGCGGCGATGCGTTCGAACTCCGCCCGCAGCCAGGTTCGGGCCGCGCCGATCCCGTTGCCGCCGGGCGACGGGTCGGAGAAGGTATTGCGGGTGGTGAAGCTGGTGAGGATGTGAATGGATCGCTCGATGCGTTCGGCCGAGATCTCGGAGATCATCTTGGCGATATCCGGGTCGCGCCGGACGGGCGCCGGTCCGGTGTCCTGGGCGGAAGCGGAGGCGGCGAGGAGGACGAAAACCGGCAGCAAGAGCGGCGGTGCGAGCTTCATCGGGCTAATATGGGACTTCACGGCGGTACTGGCAACGCGCTTGACACTCCCGCCGGCCTGCGGCACCTCAGTCAACTCTTAATCACTGAAAAGTCATGCAACCGACCTTCCGTCCACATCGCAAAAAGCGCGCGCGCAAAATCGGGTTTCGCGCCCGCATGTCCACCCGGGGCGGCCGCAAGGTGCTTGCCGCCCGCCGTCGCAAGGGCCGCAAGCGCCTGACGGTCGTCTGAATGCCGCGCGCCCGCGCGGCCGTGCCCCATGCGTTTCCGCGCCGTGCAGCGCCTGCGTCGCCAGAGCGATTTCCGCGCGGTGCGCGAGCGCGGCCGCCGCCACGACTGCGGCGGCTTCACCCTCTGGTGGCTTCGTCGCGCTCCGTCGGAGACGCCTCTCCCGCCCGCCCGCCTCGGGGTGGTGGCTTCAACCGCCTCGGTCGGTCACGCTGTCCGCCGCAACCGCGCCAAGCGCCGCCTGCGCGAGATTTTTCGCGCCCATCAGGACCTCGTGCCGGCCGGCTGCGACCTGCTGCTGGTGGCACGCGCCTCGCTCAATCAGCTTGCTTATGGCGAGCTGGAGCAAAAGTTCATGACTGCGTGTCACAAGATTTTTCCTGATGCCTGAACGGTTGAAAACCTTCCTCCGCCATGCCGTGCGCCTCCCGGTGCGGGCTGCGCTCGCCCTCATCGCGATCTATCAGCGCACGCTCTCGCCTGTCCTCCCCGCCCTGCTTGGCCCGGGTTGCGGCTGCCGCTTCACACCCTCCTGCTCGCATTACGCCGCCGGCGCGCTCCGCGAACACGGACTGGTGGTGGGCGGTTTTCTCGCCCTGCGCCGCCTGGCGAAATGCTCGCCACTTCACCCCGGCGGTTTCGATCCGGTTCCTCCCGCACCCTGGCATCGTCGGCCAAAACCGCGCTGCCGGCCGGTCCCTCCGCCCGTCCGTCCTTTTCGCGCCGGCGTCTAACCTTTGCTCGTTTCATGGATAAAAAGAATCTCACGATCGGCGTCCTTTTCCTGCTCGCGGCCTTCGCCATCATCAAGTTTGGCCCCCGCGCCCCGCAGCCCTCGCCACCCGCGCCCAGCATTGGCAACATCCGGCCGCTCGCGCCCGGCCAGCCGGCCCCCGGCCCTTCCGCCGCGCCGGCCGACGCCACCTTCGCCGCCCTGGAAACCGACAACGCCGGCGAGCACGTCACCCACCTCGACAACGATTTCATCGATGTCGCCCTGACTGATCAAGGCGGCGCGATCAAGAGCATCGCCTTCAAGAAATATCCCGCGGAACTGGGCAAGCCCGACCCGTATGTTTTCAACGCCCTGCACGTCGATCCCATGCTGGCGCTGGTCGACTTTCCCGGCCTCGACCGCGGCACGCATTACACCCTCGTTTCCCAGACCGCACGGGAGGCGGTCTTTCGGGCCGTGTTTGAAAACCGCATTGAGGTCACGCGCCGCTACGTGGTCGAGCCGAGCGACACCAAGACCGGCGATCCCTACCAGCTCCGCCACGAAACGGTGCTGCGCAATCTCACTGGCGAGACCGCGCCGCTGCCTCGCCTCGCCGTCAGCCTCGGCACGGCCACGCCGGTGGACGTCCGCGACTTCGGCACCTACCTCGATACCGGTTATTCCGACGGTTCGAGCATCAATTTCATTTCCCGCAACAAACTGCAGGGCGGCGGCCCGCTCAGCTGGTTTGGAATGGCTCCGCGCGGGCCGGTGCCGTACCTCGAGACGACATCCGCCATCGCCTGGGCCTCGGTCAAAAACCAATTTTTCACCACCATTCTCACTCCGGATGCGCCGGGAGTCGGACTGATCACCCGCCGCGTGGAACTGCCGCCGTTCCCTGGCACGACCGTTCCGGCCATCGGCATCACCGGCAGCGTGCTGCTCGCGCCGGCACCGCTCGCGCCGCATGCCCAAACCACCCTGGGAATGAATTTCTACGCCGGGCCCAAGGAGTACAAGCGCCTCGCCAACGCCGACGTGTTCAAGCGCGACCAGGACAAGGTGATGGAGTTCGGCATGTTTAAGTTTTTCAGCGAGCTGCTCCTGAACATGATGACCTGGGTGCACACTTGGGCCCCCAACTGGGGCCTGGCGGTCGTTCTCACCACTCTCACAATCAAGCTGATCTTCCTGCCCTTCACCTTCGCCGCGGCGCGCTCCGGCCGGCGCATGCAGCAGATCCAGCCGCTGCTCAAGGAAATCCGCGAAAAATACAAGGACAACCCGAAGAAGTTCAACGAGGCCCAGCTCGCCCTCTTCCGCGAGCACAAGATCAATCCGCTCGGCGGCTGCCTGCCCATGCTGATCACTTTTCCTTTTTTCCTCGGTTTCTTCCGCATGCTCCTCTGCGCCCCGGAATTCCGTTTTTCCTCCTTCCTCTGGGTGCACGATCTTTCTGCCCCTGACACTGTGGCCTATATTGCCGGTTTTCCCATCCGCATCATGCCGCTGCTGATGGGCGCCACCATGATTTATCAGATGAGCCTCGTTCCCCAGCCGACGATGGGCGACCAGACCCAGGCCAAGATGATGCGCTTCATGCCCTTCATCTACATCGTCTTTTGCTACCAGTATTCCTGCGCACTTTCCCTCTATTCCACGATCAACGGTCTCTTCGCCATCATTCAACAGCTGCTGATCAATCGCATGAAAAACGACGGCGACCCCACCCACACGGCCGGCGCGGCCCGGCCCGCCGGCGGCAAACCGCTGAAAAATGTCAGCCCGGTCCGGAAGAAATAACTTTGAACCGGGAACGCCGAACCGTTAACTGAAGACTTTTCATGGCCGGTCACAGCAAATGGGCTAAAGTCAAACGGTTCAAAGCCGTCACCGATGCGCGCAAAGGTAAAGTCTTCTCGCGCCTCTCGCGCGACATCACCATCGTCGCCAAGGCCGGTGGCGGCGACCCCGGCATGAACCCGCGCCTGCGCACCCTCCTGATGAAGGCGCGCGAAGCCAACATGCCCGCCGACAACATCGACCGCGCCATCAAGAAGGGCACCGGCGAACTGCCCGGCGTAGTTTATGAGGAAATTCTCTATGAAGGCTACGGCCCCGGCGGCGTGGCCTTCATTGTCAAGGTCACGACCGACAACAAGCAGCGCGCCGCCTCCGCGATCCGCTCCATCTTTGCCCGACACGGCGGCAACCTCGCCGGCGCCGGCGCGGTCGCCTTCCAGTTCCAGCACCTCGGCCAGTTTCTCATCGCCAAGGACAAGGCCACGGAAGACACGCTGATGGAGCTCGCCCTGGAAGCGGGCGCCGACGACGTCCTCACCACCGAGCTAGGCTATGAGATTCGCTGCCCGGTGAAGGCATTCGACGCCGTCAGCCACGCCCTCGAAAAAAAGGGGATCAAGTCCGACAGCGCCGAGATTGCCTACGTACCCTCCAGCACCGTGCCGGTCACCGACCTCAATGCCGCCCGCACGCTGGTCAAGCTGCACGACGCCTTGGAGGAGGACGATGATGTCCAAGACGTTTTCTCCAACGAGGAAATGGACGATGCCCTCAGTGAGGCCGCGCACCAGGGCTGAAGCACGGGTCGCTCGACGCTCCGGCCTGGCCACGGCCGCCGCGCTGCCTTCTTGCTTCCCGCCGCCGCGCCCTCTTTCAATCGAGTTGTGAACGACGCGGAAGACGCCCTCTCCACCACCGCCGCCCCGCCGCCCGGCGAAGTCGGCCTTGTCGAGTCGCACGATTTTGTCTCCTCCGAGCCGTTCACCTTTGAGGGCGGACAGACGATCCCCGGCCTCACCCTCCGCTACGAGACCTACGGCCGCCTCAATGCCACCCGCGACAACACCATTCTCATCTGCCATGCCCTGAGCGGCGACCATCACTGTGCCGGGATCCACGCTCTCACCGACCGCAAGCCCGGCTGGTGGAACAACCTCATCGGGCCGGGCAAGGCAGTGGACACGAACAAGTTTTTCGTCGTCTGCTCCAATTGCCTGGGCGGCTGCCAGGGTTCCACCGGCCCGCTCTCGCTCGACCCGCGCACCGGCCGGCTTTTCGGCATCACTTTTCCGGTGGTGACCATCCGCGACATGGTTCGTGCCCAGAAGCTGCTCTGCGATTACCTCGGCCTCCGCTCGCTCTATGCCGTCACCGGCGGCTCGATGGGCGGCATGCAGGTTCTGCAGTGGGCGATCGAATTTCCCGGCTTCGTGAAAAAAATCCTTCCGCTTGCCACCACCGCGCGGGAGAGCGCCCAGGCCATCGCCTTCAATGTCGTCGGCCGCCACGCCATCATGCAGGATCCGGCATGGAACCGCGGCGATTACCCGCGCGACGGCGGACCGCGCATCGGTCTCGCCATCGCCCGGATGATGGCGCACATCACCTACCTCAGCGACACCTCGATG
>DASRHD010000252.1:0-9426 GCA_035650695.1 Opitutaceae bacterium | reverse complement strand
TACCGCCGGCTTCCTCCTCGACCTGATGTATAACCGGCAGGGCAACCGCCTGACCTTCGCCTGGCCGGTGGCGGCGATCCTTGCCGACCTGTTCGACAAAATCGGCTGGTTTGACCGCGTGCTCACGCTCGTGGCCTATCTCGTCGCCTTGGTGGCCGCGGCCAGCGTGCTGGCCAGCATCTATAATTCGATGAGCGCGCGCCGGCGCGACATTGCGATCCTCCGCGCGCTAGGCGCACGACGACGGACGATTTTCGGCGCGGTGGTGAGTGAGTCGGCCTGCATCGGCGCGCTTGGCGCGGCGGCCGGCTTCGCGGTTTATCTCATCTTGTTCACGGCCGTGGCAGCTGTCATCCGGGAGCAGACCGGCGTGGTGCTCGACCTCAGGGCGGGCGGCCGCATCCTCTGGCTCTGCCCGGCGGGGATGATCGCGCTCTGCGCCCTGGGCGGCATCGTGCCGGCGATCAAGGCTTACCGCACACCCGTGGCCGAGACGCTCGCGCCGGTGTCGTGAATGTGACTGGATTGTGTCCAGCTGCAAGGGACCCAACCGCAGGTCATGCGAACAAAAATAGAACCGACCGAAGTAATCCGTGCCTGTCGGCGCGATTTGTGGTAGGATTTTTCCGGTTCTGAAGATGAAGACAATATTCCGCTTCGGCCTGCATGTGATGGTGATGACGTTTATTCTGGGCGGCTGCGCCAAAAAACCGGAGACGGCTGCGGCGCCCAAGGACCGGCCGCCGCACGGCGGAACGCCGGTCGCGATCGGCGACGACGAGTATCACGTCGAATTTGTGCTCGATCCCGGCACCGGCACGCTTTCCGCCTACCTGCTCGATGACGAAATGGAGGAATTTGTCCGTTCCAACATGGCCTCCTTCGAAGTGACGGCCACGGCCGGCGGGGGAGCGCATACACTCGTTTTCAAACCGGTGGCGAACCCAGCGACGGGCGAGACGGTGGGCGACACCGCGCTCTTCACCGCCCAGGCCGACTGGCTGAAAACGACCAAGGAGTTCGCCGGCGTGATCAAGAGCGTGACCCTCGATGGCACGACCTTCACCGACATCGACTTCGATTTTCCCCGCGGTAATGAGACGGACTGAGCCGGGAGTGCCGGATTTGACGTCGCCGGAAGCGCGTGCATGTTGAAGCGACTTTTTTTGCATGAGACCTGCCCGCTTTTTTGCTTTGGCTGCCGCCATTTTTGGCGGAATCGGCGCGGCTTGGGGCGCCGGCGCTTCCACGCCGATCACGCCGCTGCCGCCGCAAGCACCGGTGGGGCCGATGCCGACCACGCCGCCGCCGGTCGTGAACGGTTACCTCAAGGTGGGCTTTGACCGGCTCGGCGCGTTTCCCTTCATCACCCGCGATCCGGCGGACAATCCCGGCGCACCGCCCGACACCGGCGAATCGCAGATTCCCGAGGTGATCAAGAAATTGAACGGGAAAAAAGTCATCGTCACCGGTTTCATCCTGCCGGTGAAGGAGGACAACGGCGTCATGACCCAGTTCTTGCTCATGCGCGACCGACAGATGTGTTGCTACGGCTTCATTCCCGCGGTCAACCAGTGGATTCTTGTCACGATGCCGAAGGGCGCGGCGCCCACCATGGACGTACCGGTCTCCTTCCGCGGCACGCTGCACGTCGGCGCGATGTTTGAGCAGGGCTACATGACGGCGATTTACGCCCTCGATGGGGAAACAAAAGTCGGCGACGACGGCCGGTAGCGTCAACGCGAGATATCGCTTTGGCTCAGGACCTTGATTCCCCGCTTGGCCAGCGCCTGGGCGGCGATGTCGGCATCTTCAATATTGAGGGCAAGGCCGGATTTGCCGCCCGGCCGCTTAATGAAGCTGTAAACGTAGTGGATGTTGATTTCGACCTCGAACAGCACGGAAAGCACGGATTTGAGTTCGGATTCGTCGGTGATCTCGACCGCGATTATGTCGCACTCGGTGTAGGGAAAATCGTTATTTACCATCAGTTCGCGGGCCTTGTCGGGATCATCCACGATCAGACGGACGATGGCACTGTCCGTCGTGTCGAGCGTGGTGATGGCCATGATGTGAACGTTGTGGGTCGCGAACAGCGTGGTCAGGTCAAAAAGGCGGCCGACGCGATTTTCCGTATAAACGGAAAATTGCTTCACCGGATCGCTGGACAGGGAGCTGCTGGTCGGAGCGGTCATGGACGGTTCAGTGTGGCGCGGGTCATGGGGAAGGTCAACCGCGCAGGCGGGAAGTCCGCAGGGCGGCGATTCCCGCGTTGAGATCGGCGGGCCGGATGGTCAACCTTCCTGGCATGTCGGCCTCACCCAAGGACCCACACATCGAGACGCAGCGCCGGGCCGCCGACGGCGCGCGCCTCGTGTTGCGCGGCATTGCGCTCAACGCCGCGCTGGCAGCCATCAAGATCGCCGGCGGCGTGTTCGGTCACGCCTATGTGTTGATCGCCGACGGCGCGGAGTCGGTGCTGGATATTTTCGCCTCGGCTGCGGTATGGGCTGGTTTGCGGTTCGCGGTACGCCCGCCGGATGCCAACCATCCTTACGGGCACGGCAAGGCCGAGACGCTGGCGGCGCTGGCGGTCGGCCTGGGCATTTTTGCGACCGCGACGTGGATTGGCTGGGGAGCGGTGCACAAGATCATGAATCCGGAATCCGGGCCGCATTGGGCGACGCTGCCGCTGCTCGCTCTCGTCATCGTGGTGAAGCTGTGGTTTTCGCGTCGGGTGAAGGCGGCCGGCAAGGTGGCGGGCAGCACGGCGCTAGGCGTGGAGGCGTGGCACCACTGGTCCGATGCGCTGACCAGCGCGGCGGCATTCGTGGGCATCACGATCGCAGTGGTTGGCGGAAAAGGGTACGAGACGGCCGACGGCTGGGCGGCGCTGGCAGCCTGCGGCATCATTGTCTTCAATGGCGCGCGGGTCTTCCGGCGCGCACTCGACGAGGCGATGGACATTGCCGCCCCGCCGGCGTTGGAGAGGGAGATCCGCGCCGTGGCGTTGCGCGTCGCGGAGGTGCGCGGGCTCGACAAGTGCCGGGTGCGGCGCAGCGGCTTGAATCTGATCGTCGACATCGAAATTGAGGTGGAAGGCGGGCTGACCGTGCGCCGCGGCCACGAAATTGCGCATGAAGTGAAGGACGCCCTGCTTCATGCGCGGCTGGCGATCAGCGACGTCTCGGTCCACGTCGAGCCGGCGGGCGGGTAGGGCATCTTCACTTTTTGAGCCCGTACCGGCGCGGGAGTGAGCTGGGTCCGTCCTCCAGGCCGGATTCAGCGTTCGAAGCGGAGGCCGAGCTTCCAGCCGAGAATGACGCCGGCGATTGAACCGATGCCGCTGAGGACGAACGACCAGCCGAAACCGAGCCCGAGCGCATCGCCGGCATACCAGCCGGCATAGCCGCAGACCGTGGTACCGACGAAGATGCAGAGCTTCACCATCGGTGCAGATGGAAAACAAAAAGTCTCGGGCGAGCGAGCCCCTTGTTCCGCAACGAACAAATTCTGCGCAGGAAAAAGCCGTTTTTACACAGCACGGGAGCCGAGTTTCCGGTTTACTCAGGGCCCCTCCGGCCTAATTTTTGATGAAAATGCGCAATCCCGCCCGACCGCTCAGCACCAACGATCACCTTGTGCGCTGGGTCGAGAAAATGGCCGCCCTCTGCCAGCCCGCGGCCATTCATTGGGTCGACGGCTCGCCGGAGGAATGCGACATGCTGAGCGCGCAAATGGTCGCGGGCGGCACCTTCATCAAGCTGAACGAAAAGCTCTGGCCCGGCTGCTTCTATGCCCGCAGCGATCCGAGCGACGTCGCCCGCGTCGAGGATCGCACCTTCATCTGTTCGCTTTCCCGCGACGGGGCCGGTCCGACCAACAACTGGGCCGACCCGTACGAAATGCGGCGGAAGCTGCGCGAATTGTTCAAGGGTTGCATGAGGGGCCGCACCATGTACGTGCTGGCGTTCAGCATGGGACCGGTGGGCGGACCGATGTCGCAGATCGGGGTGGAGTTGACCGATTCGCCCTACGTGGTGGTCAACATGCGCATCATGGCCCGGATCGGCCGGCCGGTTTTCGACGAGATTGACCGCGATTCCAAGCGGGTGGTGCCGTGCCTGCACTCGGTCGGCGCGCCGCTTGCGCCGGGCCAAAAAGATGTGCCCTGGCCCTGCAACCAGGAAAAGTACATCGTCCATTTTCCCGAGACGCGCGAAATCTGGAGCTACGGCTCGGGCTACGGCGGCAACGCCTTGCTCGGGAAAAAATGCTTCGCTCTCCGCATCGCCTCAAACCTGGCCCGCGACGAAGGCTGGATGGCCGAACACATGCTCATCCTCGGAGTGGAGAGTCCGGCCGGCGAAAAAACCTACGTCACCGCCGCCTTCCCCAGCGCCTGCGGCAAGACCAATTTCGCCATGATGGTGCCGCCGAAGCACTTTACCGCGGCAGGCTGGAAGGTCTGGACGGTGGGGGATGACATCGCCTGGATCAAGCCCGACGCCCACGGCCGTCTGCGCGCCATCAATCCCGAGGCGGGTTTCTTTGGCGTCGCGCCGGGGACGTCGATGAAGACCAATCCCAACGCCATGGCCGCGTTGGCCAAGAACACCATCTTCACCAACGTCGCGCTCACGCCCGAGGGCGGGGTGTGGTGGGAAGGAATGACGGAGGAACCGCCTCCGAGGCTGCTCGACTGGCAGGGCAAGGAATGGACGCCGGGCTGCGGCCGGCCCGCCGCCCACCCCAACTCGCGTTTCACCGCCCCCGCCTCGCAATGCCCGACGATCGATCCGGATTGGGAAAAACCGGAAGGCGTGCCGATCAGCGCGATCATTTTCGGCGGCCGCCGCGCCGGCACCACGCCGCTGGTTTATCAGGCGTTCAAGTGGTCGAGCGGCGTCTACATCGGCGCGACGATGGGCAGCGAGATGACCGCGGCGGCGGCGGGCAGCGTCGGCAAGGTCCGCCGCGACCCGATGGCGATGCTGCCGTTCTGCGGCTATCACATGGGCGATTATTTCCGCCACTGGATCGGGATGCAGAAGCGGCTGAGCGAGACGCCGCGCATTTTTCACGTCAACTGGTTCCGCAAGGACGAGACCGGCAGGTTCATCTGGCCCGGCTTCGGCGAAAACATGCGCGTCCTCAAATGGATCGTGGACCGCGCCCGCGGCCACGCCCTCGGCCGGGAAACTCCCATCGGCTGGGTCCCGCGCTACGAGGATATCGACTGGGGCGGGCTGGATTTTCCCCGCGAAAAATTCGAAGCCATGCAGGCCTTCGACCGCACCGCCTGGCGCCGGGAGGTGATCGAACAGGAGGAACTGTTCATCGATCTGCACGACCGGCTGCCCAAGGAGATGATTTACGAGCGCGAGCTCTTCATCTGCCGCCTGTAGATTTTTTCGAGTAAAGCGAAACCTGGAGCGGTTTAATTAAAAACTGTGGTCGCAGTGGTTGTGTCATTCTGAACGAGGTGAAGAATCCACTTGGACTGCGCCGATGCTCGCAGCGCAATCTCACTGGATCCTTCGCTACGCCCAGAATGACATGGGTTTCAAAACGGCTGCATTGCACACCCGGGACGGCCCTGCCCGACGAGGTCGAAGTGGCGGATGATGCACGGCTCAGGCGTCGACCAGCCGGTACCCGACGCCGGATTCCGTCTTGAGAAATCGAGGGATGCGCGGATCGGGTTCCAATTTTTGTCGCAGATGCGTCATGTAGACGCGCAGGTAATGCGTGTTGTCCTCGGCATTGGCGCCCCACAATTCGCGCAAAATCTGCTGGTGGGTGACGACCCGGCCGCGGTGCTGCGCGAGGTAGCGTAACAAATCGTATTCCTTTGCCGTCAGTTTCACCTCCGCCCCGGCGCGGCGGACAAGGCGAGCGGTGAAGTCGATCTCCACTTCGCCGATGTGAACCACCGTCTCTTCTGCTGCCGGTTGAACACGGCGCAGAATCGCCCGAAGGCGGGCCAGCAGCTCCCGGCCGCTGAATGGCTTGGTCAGATAATCGTCGGCACCGGCATCGAGCGCGCCGATTTTGTCGTCCTCGCCGTCGCGCACCGTCAGCACCAGCACCGGCGTCTGCGACCATTCCCGCAGGCGTCGCAAAACCTCCCGGCCGTCGAGGTCAGGCAGGCCGAGATCGAGCACGATGCCGTCGGGGTGGAGGCTGGCCGCCTCACTCAGGCCGAGCTGCCCGGTCTCCGCCTCATAAACTTCGTAATGCGCGGCTTCCAGGGCCAGACGCAAAAGGCGCCGAAGCTGCACTTCGTCGTCCACCACAAGGACGCGGAAAGGATGGCTGGAGGTCATGTGGGTGAACCAAGTTTGGGCGTCGCATGCGGCAGGTAAACGGTAATTCGCGCTCCGCCGGCAGGATTTTCTCCCGCCACGACTTCGCCGCCCTGGGCCACGACAAAGCCGCGAACGATGGAGAGGCCGAGGCCCAGTCCGGCCGGGCGTCCGCCCTCGTCACGGGCAAATTTTTTGAAAAGGCGCTCACGCACCACGGGCGAAAAACCCGGACCACGATCGTCCACCTGGAAAAAAATCCGCCGCCCGCCCGCCTCGATTCCCGCGCTCAGGGTCACCGGTGTGCCGGCCGGCGTGTAATGGGCGGCGTTGTGGAGGAGATTGGCCAGGACGTGCTCGGTCAGGGCGAAATCCGCCCGCACCAGCGGCATCTCATCGGGAACGGCGATCTGCAGCGGATGTTGGTCGAGGGCGTCATGCGTGCTCTCGACTGCAGCGTTGATGATGTCGCCGGCGTCGCACCAATCGAGCCGGGGCTTGAGCAGTCCGCTTTCGAGGCGGTTCTGGTCGAGCAGATTCTCCACCGTACGGTTGAGGCGCCGGACGGCGGTAAGAATTTCTTTGACCAGCGTCCCCCGCAGAGACGGATCCGCTTCGGCCAGGTTCTCGGTCGAAGCATTGATCACGGCGAGCGGCGTGCGCAGTTCATGCGAGACGCTGTCGAACAGCGCCCGGTGCAGTTTTTCCGACTCGGCGAGCAGTTTTTCGCGTTCGCTGGCGGCCCGGAGATGCTCGCGCTCCACGCTGAGGGCGAGCTGCCTGGCGAAGGCCTCGAGGAGATCGCGCTGGCCGAAACTGAGCGCGGCCGACGGTGGCAGCTTTACGCCCAGAACGCCGATGGCCTGGCCTTCGCGCACCAGCGACAGGTAGTAGCCGGTCCCGTCCGGCCGGTTGGTGGCAAAACGGCCGGCGCTGCGATGGTGACGGAAGACCCATTCGGCGGCGGCACGGTCCGCGCCTTCCAGCACATAGGAGCTGGAAAAATGCGCCACCAGTCCCGCCCCGGTCTCGTCGGCGAGGGCGAGGGAGGTCTGCGCGCCGAAAAGCCCGTCCACCTGGCGGAGGGCGGCAAACACGGCCTCGTCAAGGGTCCGCGCCTCGGCCAGCGCCCGGGTGAGATTGAAGAGGGCGGTGGCGCGTTGCTCGCGCTGGCGCTCATTTTCCGCCTGGGCGCGAATCCGGGCGATCAGCTCGCCTGCGACCAGGGCCACCACGAAGTAGGTGCTGAAGAAGAGCCCGTCCTGGAGCGTGGCGATGACGAATTTGAAGTGCGGTGGAATGAAAACGTATTCCCAGAGAAAGGCGCTGAGCACGCCGGCGAAAAGGACCGGCCCACGGCCCACGCGCAGGCAGAGCAGGATCACGCCGAGCAGATAGATCAGTCCGACGGAAAGATAATAGCTCTCCGGCAGCAGCTTCCAGCCGGCCGCGGTGATGACGGCCACCACGCTCCCGGCGAGGGCATATTCCCGCCAGTTTTCCGGCCAGGCCAGCAGCCGCTCTCGCAGGGTGGGCGGGTGGGCGTTTTTTTGGGACGAGGTCAACGGAGACGGTTTCGACGCCCTTCATCCGCGCCGGCCGGACGAAAGGCTCAGTGGCGGGAGCGGAAGAAGAAAAACATCACGAGAAAAACCAAGAGCTGCAGAATGACAATGCCGACGATCAACGGCAGCATGCGCCAGCGGCTTTTCCAAGGTTGAGGCGAGCGGAGGTGGAGGTGCCGCTCGGTCAGCTGGACGAGTTCGTAATCGTCGAGCTCGCGCTTCATCTCGCCAGCGTTCTGGTAACGCAGCTTCGGGTCGCGCTCGAGGGCGTGGAGGATGATTTCCTCGATCACCGGCGTGAGATGGGCGTTCAGCTTGCGCGGCGCCACCGGATCGCCGGTCACGCGCGCATTCATGATCACGTAGGGGCTTTCGCCTTCGAACGGGGTGGAGCCGGTCGTCATTTCATAGAGCATCGCCCCGAGGCTGTAAATGTCGCTGCGGTGATCGCCGCGTTTGCCCTTCACCTGCTCGGGGGCCATGTAATCGGGCGTGCCCATGGCGGGGGAGAAACCGACGAAGGTGAGGCGGCGCGCCTTCTCCACCCGGGCAATGCCGAAATCGAAGAGGCGGATCGTGCCGTCGCGGCAGATCATGATGTTTTGCGGCTTGAGGTCGCGGTGGACGATGCCGTTGGCGTGAAGATATTCGAGCGCGTCGCAAATCCGGCTGGCATAGCGGGCGGCCTCGGTCTCGGGCAGCGGTTTGCGCTTGGAGAGGACGTTGGCCAGGGTCTCGCCGTCGAGAAATTCCATCACGAGGTAGGGTCGGCTCTTCGTCTCTTCGACCTTGATGACCTTGAGAATGGAAGGATGACTGAGGCTGGAACCGATTTCCTCCTCACGCTGGAAGCGTTCATAGCCGGCGACATCGCTTTCCAGCGTCATGAGCGGCACCTTGAGCGCGACGCTTTCCCTGGTCTTGCGGTCGTTGGCCTTGAAGATCGAGGCCATGTTGCTGCGGGCGATGAGATCGGTCAGCTCGAAGCGGTTGTCGAGCAGCATGCCGGGGGCGAGATCGCCGGTGCCGGCGGTGGTCATGGACGGCGCCGCCTTCCCGCCGGTTCCGCGGGTGGCCGAGCGCGAGAGCGTCTGCTGGCCGACTTTTTCCCAATCGCGCACCTCCATGATCTGCATGGAAATGTTGTCGTCGCTGCCCCGCTTTTCCGCCAGGGCCACCAGTTCACGGCAGGCATCGTACGGATGGTTGCGGGAAACAATGCCGCAAAGTTCGTCATCAACCACGAAGGCGTGCAGGCCGTCGGTGCAATGGAGGATGAAATCACCGTGGCGCAGTTCCTGGGTGACAAAGTCCGGCTGGCAGAACGGCTCCGCGCCTACGCTGCGGGTCAGCTCGCTCCGCTGCGGGCTGGCCATGGCCTGGCGCTCAAGCATGAGGCCGAGCTTGACCGGGAGCGCGGTGGCCACGTGGTCGGCGGTGAGGCGACGAATGGTTTTTTGGCGGATGAGGTAGGCCCGGGTATCGCCGACGTGGGCGATGAAGACGGTGCGGCTGCGGAAGATCGAGGCCACCAGGGTCGTGGCCATGGTCCG